>SXRG01000003.1 GCA_005793645.1 Burkholderiales bacterium | reverse complement strand
CAATCCTGACTATGCGTTGCTGGCGCAATCCTTTGGTATCGTGCATCGTCGCCTGGAAAGTGAGGCGGATTTGGCGCAGCTGGAGACAGTCGATTTCCACCACGGCGTCAACCTCATCGAGATCATGCTGGATCAGGACGCCTACCCGAACTATTCCGCAAGACGGTAGGTACGCATGGCCGCTGTCCTGACCTCCGTGGGATCCTCGTGAATACGACCCCGCATTTGGCGCAATGCCTTGCGCGATACCGGTTTGATATTCCCGGCTTGGCCGATCTTGAGGCAGCGTTGCCGGCGTTGGAAGACGATCCGGAGTCGTACACGGCGCGCATGGACTTGTATGAGCGCTGTTATCCTTTGCTGGAACAGGCTATGTGGTCGTCCGGGGTGGATTTTCACCCCTTGTTGGCCATGTATCAGGCCCTGTTTCGAGAGCAAGAGGCACTTATCCAGCAGTGGGGCGAGGATGACCGTTACCACTTCATCTTGGGTATTCCTGTCGCGGATAGCCCGGCGCATCTGCAAGCCTGTCTGGAAAGCATTTATCAGGTCTGTGTAGCGTTTGACTATGGCGCTCGAACGGACGGGGTCTGGACCCGGATCCAGATTGTGGTTGCCGAGGATAGTCGAGACGCGGACAACATCCGTCGCCACCAGGCTCTGGTGGAGGAATACCGTTGCCGTGGCCTGTCGGTCATTTATTGCAGTTTGGTCGAGCAGTACGCCTTGCTTCAGTCGCTCCCGGCTGAAAAGCGGGTGCGTTTGGGGCACCTACTTACCACGCAATCCCTGGAGAATTTTCACCACAAGGGCCAGGCCGCTAACCGTAACCTCTGCTACCTGAAATTCTTGCAGTTGACCGAGGATAAAGCTCGGACGCTGTATTACCTGGTGGACAGTGACCAGCATTTTTGCGTTAACCGGCGCATTGAATCTGGCGAAGAAGCGGTGTATGCGCTTAATTATTTTCACGCCATAGACCGGATCTTCCGCCACAGCGACACCCTCATGCTCACCGGAAAGCTGGTGGGAGACCCGCCCGTTTCACCTTCGGTGATGGCGGTCAATTTCCTGGCCGATGTCACGGCCTTTTTTAACAGCCTTGCTGGATTATCCGGTGACCAGCCGTGCCGGTTTCACGGTTGGCAGGAACCGCCGGCCGGGGAGGCTGCGTACCACGACCTTGCCGGGCTGTTTGGCTTTGTGCAAAAGACGGTTAGTTTTCCTTATCCCTGTCCGTTAACGGACACGCATGATCATGTCGCCTGTTTGCAGGGTTTTGCGGCTCGCCTCAACGCCTTTTTCTTCGGCGAACACCTCACGCGCAAGACTTGGTTTGCGTACGGCGAGGGCTTTGCCAAACTTTCCCCGGCACGAACGGTGTATCCCGGCAATTACATGGTTAATTATGCAGGGCTTAAATACATCATTCCTTTCGGGCATTTGCGTTTACGCATGTCCGGCCCCACGGCGGGGCGCCTGATTGCCGCCGAGATCGGGCCGCAGTTCGCGACCTGCAACCTGCCTAATCTGCACCGGCGCACGACGAAGGCAGGGTCGGGGCGCGCGTTCCGTCCCGGTGTAGAAGTTGACAGGGATCAGCAAGGTGTTGATCTGGCCGATGAGTTTGAGCGTCAGTTCTTCGGTGATCTGATGCTGTTTTCGACGGAAGCGTTGGTCAAGCAGGCTGATGTGAGGAAACCCTTTGCTGCCGAGCGCATTGAGACCGTTCTCGCTAGGAAAGAGACTGAACTGTTGGCGCTGTACCGGCAAAAGCATGACGCCATCGTCAGCGCGAACCGACAGTTAAACGCGCTTGTGTTTAGTGCAGGGCATTGGTGGCTGCGCGTTCCAGAACTGGCGGACGCCTTGCGGCAGATTCAGGCGTTCATCCATAACATCGACCGCAATTTTGGGGTGTCTGCGCCGGCCTGGTGCCAAATTCAGTCCGCGGAGCATCGCGCCCGACGCAAGCAGCAGATTGTCGCGGCCCTGCAGAATTACCGGGCGGAACGGGATGCTTGGGATAGCCTATTCGAGGATTAGCGAATCTGCCGCAGACTTGATGATTGTGTGCCGGCAGACCTGATACGCTTCTTGTGCTGTACGCAGCACGGTTTCTGGCAGCACGATATGCGGATAGGTGATCGGTGTCCGGTCGATCCTGCCGCTGTGAATGTGCATGGAGGAGTCGCCTTTGCGCGGCTTTCCGGTTTGGCTGAAGCGTTGATAGTGTTCGCTCAGGGGCGAGTCCAGTTCCAACCATTCCGCTAATTTTGGTAGTAGCGCTTCCGGCGCGCGCTGAAAGATCTCGGCATCGAAGTAGTTATAGGGCTGGCTGGCCGTGCGGCAGAAGTCGGCGAGCGCCTGGATCCGTTGGATGTAGTAGTCCGCAGCTCCAATGGGCGATGCGTAGAGATCCTTGTCCGCCTTTTGCCCGAATAGGTCAACGATGCTCTTGATCGTTTGTTCAGGTTCAAGCAGTGAAACCAAGATCTTTGTGCCCGTCAAACCGAGTCGCTCCGGTTTGAGTGCGTAGTCATTGTGAAGCAGTTTGTCGAACAGATAACGGCTACCGGGCTTGAGTGCATCGTGTTCCTGAAAGATGGCGCTCTGTCGGTCCAGTGCAGAGGCATCCTCGTAGCTGATGTGCATCTCGTAATAGCCATTGATCTGCGGGTGCGAGCCGAGAATATGCCCTGCCAGGCTGGTGAAGGCGCGCATATGGCTCAAGAGGAAAATTCTTTGCATGTGCCGTGAGAGTTCAAAGAGGGTCAAACGGTTTGGATTTTGCCATTCTTGTTCCGCTATGGTGGGTCTTTTTTGGCGCTATGTGATGTGTTGTGGATGATAGAGCCGTTGCTAAAATCCACCGCTCATCCACCTGCAAAGCGCCGATGTTCAGAGGGCGGGTAGAGTGGCCCTGTGCGAGTTGATCTGCAGAGCGTCTTGACGCATGGCGTATGCTATCCAATCCGTAGTTAAGGTTTTACCTATGCACGCCAACGAACACTTTATCCCCGGAAAGGATGCCTCGCTCGAAGTGTCGATTGCGACCCTGCAATCCAAGCTCGAAGCGATCGACTTCCATATTGAGGAACGCTCCTGGCTTAACCCGGTGGAGGGCGTCTGGTCGGTACATATCCGCGATCGCGATTGCCCACTCTTGTTTACCAACGGCAAGGGTGCGACGGAGCTGGCCGCTCGGGCGAGTGCGCTGGGCGAGTATTTCGAGCGGCTGTCGACCAATTATTTCTGGACGCACTTCTATCTGGGAGAGGCGATCGCTAACCGGAACTATGTTCATCACCCCGATGAACGCTGGTTTGAACCGGAAAGCGCGGCCTGGCCGGAAGGGCTGTGTACGCCCGAGTTACACGCCTTTTACAACCCGGATGCTAGCGTGCGTGCCGACCAGCTGGTTGACCTTAACTCTGGCAACGCCGAACGCGGTATCTGTGCCATTCCCTACCAGCGACTCTCCGACGGCAAGACGGTGTATTTCCCGGTCAACCTGATTGGTAACCTCTATGTCAGCAACGGCATGTCGGCCGGCAACACGCTGAAAGAGGCCCGCACCCAGGCACTGGCCGAAATCTTTGAGCGCTACATCAAGTTCCGCATCATCGAGGAAGGTCTGTGCTTGCCCGATGTGCCCGAAACGGTGATCGAACGCTATCCGCGCATCGCCGCCGGCATTCGTGCCCTGCGAGAAGCCGGCTTTGGCATTCTGGTGAAGGACGCTTCGCTTGGCGGTCGCTATCCGGTGATGAGTGTCACGCTATTACACCCCGGTGACCAGGGTTGCTTTGCCAGTTTTGGCGCGCATCCGCGCTTTGAGATTGCCCTGGAACGCGCGCTGACCGAGTTATTACAGGGTCGTGTGCTCGACGCACTGGCGGGTTTCCCCGCTCCAGGCTTCGACCCGGCCGAGATCGCTGATTCGCAGAATTTGGAAATACACTTCGTTGATTCTAGCGGTGTGATTTCCTGGCAGTTCCTACGCAAAACCCCTGACTTTAACTTTGTCGATTGGAATTTTGGCACCCGTACCGAAGAAGACTACGCCTGGTTGGTCAACGCGCTGCACGCCGAAGGGCACCAGATCTACATCGCAGATTTCACCCACCTCGGCGTTTACGCCTGCCGCATTCTGGTACCGGGCGTCTCCGAGATTTACCCGGTGAACGATCTTGAATTTGAAAATAACAGTGTTGGCAACCTGATTCGCCCGGCGCTTGCGCGCCTGCCTGAACTTTCCGATGAGGAATGCGCCGATCTGCTGGATCTGATGGTCGAATTGGGCCTTGCCGATGATCGCCTGGCCACGGTGCTGATTGGCCTTGCTCCCGATGCCGATTCACCGTGGACTGATGTCCGCGTTGGTGAGATCAAGCTGCTGCTTGCGCTTGCTATTGGTGATGACGACGCCATCCTTGAAGGCTGCACCTGGATCGCCCAGTATGGTCAACGCAGCGAAGCGCGCCTCAAGGTCTACCGTTGTATCGCTGACCTCGCCCAGCTCGATGATCCCGGCTTGTTCGAATCCACGCTGGCGCTGATGTATGGCCGCGAGACGCTGGAGCAGGCGTTTGCGTTGTTCAATCAGGAGGTGCGCTTTTTCGGGCTGAGCACGCTGGGTAACAATTTCGAAGGCAGTGCGGTCCATCAGCGTTTGCTCGAGGCGTACCGCAAGGTGCGTGGCTAGGGCATCCACTGATGAAAATTCAAAAACGACTCGTCCCCCTTTTTTATAACCTGTACCAACCGCGTGCAAGGGGAGCGTTGCGCTGGGTGTGTGGGTGGCCGGTGTGATGAGGTTGGTGCCGCCGCCGTTGGCGCTCTACATCCATTTGCCGTGGTGCGTACAAAAATGTCCCTATTGTGACTTCAATTCGCATGCGATTGCCCTTTCTCTCAAACCGGCTCCAGAAGGGCGAGGGGGGTTGCCGGAGACGGCCTACCTTGATGCGCTGGAGCGTGATCTCATTGCGGCCTTGCCGCAGGTGTGGGGGCGCGAGGTGGTCAGTATCTTCGTGGGCGGAGGCACACCCAGCGTGTTCTCCGCAGCGGGCATTGACCGGCTATTGATGTTGGTGCGCACGCTGTTACGGGT
>SXRG01000124.1 GCA_005793645.1 Burkholderiales bacterium | reverse complement strand
TGTGCCGATAGGGATATCAGGTCAGTGCTGCACCGATTAATAGCCCGGTGAGGGTGATGGCGTAGCCCGTGGTCACGCGGCGGGCGAGTTCATGGCCGCCAACGACCCAGGTCAGGCCGGCCTTGAATACCATGTTGGCGCAGAGGGCGATGACGATCACCCATGCGACGGTTGGGCCATCGACGTTACCCAGCTTGGCCATGTTCAGTGTGGACAGGGTGATGGCGTCGAGATCGGTCAGGCCGGAGATGGCGGCTAGCGGGTAGATGCCTTGTTGGCCGACGCTGACCGTCAGCCAGGCTGAGGTGAGCAGGATGGCCGCGTAGAGCAGGCCAAAGGTCAGCGCGGCCGAGATCTCCGCTGGGTTTTTGATCTCGAGCGGTGCTTCGACGGGTGTGTTGTTTGAGTCGTGCCGCTGCCAGATCAGGTGGCCCAAGGCAGCCATGAGGGCGCCGCCCAGCAGGGGGGTGATGTGCTGGATGAGCGCTGGGGTGATTGCGACGACCAGAAGGGCGATGCGAAGCACAAGGACAGTGTTGGCGATGAGAATAATCTGTGCTGATTGCGGCACTTGTGTGGGGTTTCCCTTGGTGCGTCGGGCGAAGGCTAGGGTGGTCGCGGTGCTGGATGCGATGCCGCCGAAGATGCCAGTCAGGATGGAACCTCGGCCGGGACCAGCGATACGCAGGGCTGCGTAGCCGGCGAGCGACAGGCCCGAGACCAGGATCACCATCCACCAGACATGGTGGGGGTTGATTGCATCGTAGGGGCCAAAGCCCTGGTCGGGAAGGAGCGGCAGTACGACAAAACTGAGGACGCAAAATTGCAGGACCGAGAGCAGGTCGCGGCGCGTGACCTGGTGACTGACCACACGCAGCTCAGGTTTGAAATAGAGCAGGAGCGTGGTTAGGATGGCCATGACGATGGCGATCTGCTGCTCGCCGAGCCAGGTGAGAACGCCGAGGCCGTAGCAGACGATGAGCGCGGCAACCGTGGTGGTGCCAGGGTCGTCCTTAGGTGGGTCGCGGTAATAACTGGCCACTATCATGGCACCGAAGACCAGGAGGCCGGCACCGATAATCCAGGGTGATGCCGTTAGTGTGCTGATCATGGCACTCAGGCAACCACTCAGGGCGACCAGGGCAAAGGTGCGTAGACCGGCTCGGGCGCTGGGGTTGCGTTCGCGTTCCAGACCGATTAGAAGGCCGATGGCCAGGCTGATCAGAAAGGGGCTGAGGCGATTGAGTTCATTTAGGTCAATGTCCATGGAACCTCCACGGTTCAGGATAGCGCACTCCAGTGTTCAATGCCGAGTTGTAGGGTGGTGGAACCATTGAATTCGTTGACCTCCATCCGGTAGACGGCCCGGATGCGATCGGGTAAGGCTTGGTCGTGGTTAAACAGGATGGCCTCGTTTTGTATGTCATCAGCGATCAGACGGAGCTTCAGGTGTTTGTTGCCAACCAGGCGTTGCGATTGCACAGTGAAGTCGCCCAGGAATGTGGGTGGCGCAAAACCTTGGCCCCAGACAGCATTGCGCAGGAGTCGGGCGTTGTCGAGATGCCGTTCGCCGGGGGACAAGGTGCCATCGGTTTCAATGCGCCGTTCCAGATCAGATGCAGACATGGTTTCGTGGGCGATGGACTCGAAAGCAGCGCTGAAGGTGTCGAGGGCCTCGCGGCGCAGGGTTAACCCGGCAGCGGCGGCGTGACCACCAAAACGGGCGATGAGGCCTGGGTGGCGGCGGTCTATCTGATCTAGTGCATCGCGCAGATGCAGGGCGGAGACCGAACGGCCGGAGCCCTTGATCCAACCGTCGCCGGCGTCAGCAAAGACTAGGGTGGGGCGATGATGGCGTTCCTTGATGCGTGAGGCCAACAGCCCGATGACGCCCTGATGCCAGGTGGGGTCAAACAGGGTTAGGGTCATGCGCTGGGCGTTGATGTCCACCCGGTCGAGGATGGTAGCGGCCTGAGCTTGCATGTCGGCTTCGATCTCGCGTCGCTCGCGGTTGAGGCGGTCGAGTTCGTGGGCGAGCCTCAGGGCTGTGGCATCGTCTGGAGCGAGCAGACACGCGACACCGAGGCCCATGTCGGCCAGTCGTCCGGCAGCGTTAAGACGGGGGCCGATGGTGAACCCGAGATCCTGGGCACTAGCCCGCAGTGGGTCGCGACCGGCGGCGCGGAACAGGGCGTTGATCCCCGGACGGCCCTGGCCGGCACGGAGCCGCCGCAAACCGGCATCAACCAGCAGACGGTTGTTGTCGTCCAGCTTGACAACATCGGCGACGGTGCCGAGGGCGACGAGGTCAAGCAGATCGCCCAAGGGTGGTTCGGTCTGCTGGGCAAAGGCACCGCGCTTACGCAATTCCGCGCGCGTCGCCATCATTACATAGAAGGCGACGCCGACACCGGCCAGGTGTTTGGACGGAAAGGTACAGCCAGTTTGGTTGGGGTTGACAATGAGGGTGTCGGGCACAGTCTCGCCAGGGAGGTGATGGTCGGTGACGATGACTTCGATGCCACGCCGTTTGGCCTCTGCAACCCCTGCGAAGGCGGCGATGCCGTTGTCTACGGTGAGGAGGATCTGTGGTGCGTGTGCGGCGGCCTGGTTGACGATCTCTGCGGTGAGGCCGTAACCGTCGTCAAAGCGGTTTGGAACCAGCCACGCCACCTGAGCGCCGAGTGCGCGTAGGCCGGCGGTGGCCAGGGCGCAGGCGGTAGCACCGTCAGCATCGTAGTCAGCGACCACGAGAATCTTTTCCTGATGGGTGATGGCATTGGCCAGACGGGTAGCGGCAGCCTCGATCTGCATCAGGCTGCCATAAGGTTCCAATTGGCGCAGCGTGTGGCGAATCTGCTGGCTATTCTGAATACCTCTGGCCGCATAGAGGCGGGCCAAGAGCGGGGGGATGCCGGCCTTGATCAGATGTTCGGTGACCCGAGGGTGTGAGTGGCGAACGGTGAGGTTAAGCATAGTGCGGTGCAGAGGAGGTGCATTGCGGATTCGGTGTCGTTATTATCCACCCACAAGCCCTATGAAAGAGCGTGAGGAGACCATGTCACATCGATTACCGTTGTCTCGGGTGGCCAAGTTGGTGAGCGTGCCACGCTCGACCCTGCAGGCCATGATCCGCCAAGGTGAAATTGCTACCTTTGACGGGGAGATCGAACTAGATGAGTTACTGCGTGTCTTCCCGGATGTTCGTTGGGAAGACGATGGCGAGTATCAACATGTCACCGAGATCAAGGAAAAGGCGTATGGCAAGCGGTTGCGTGAACGGATCTTGCCGAATCAACAGATCCTGTCCGAACGACTTTTTGAAATGAGCAAGGAATATGCGTCTGCTCAATCGTTGCTTCACTATCAGCAGCGCGTGCTGGGTTGGTTGGAGGATCGTTTTCAGGACGCAGCCGAACGCGGTGGTGAGCCGGTTGCACAGGCTGTGCAGGATCTACGCCACTGGTTGCACGAGCAATGGGCGGCAGCCCCCGTCGAGAGTGAACGGGCCTTGGCCCTGTTGGCACAGGAGAACCTCATGCGATTGATGACGGCCCATGTTCGCGTGTTGCCTTCGGGGGAGGAGTTTTTTGTAGAAGGCAATAACACGGTGCTAGAGGCTGCCCTGCGTTCGGGCTTGCCACTGAAATACGGTTGCAGTAATGGCAATTGCGGTGAGTGTAAGGCAAAGCTGTCCGCTGGGCAGGTGACCAAGGTGCATCCGCATGATTTTGTCCTGAGCGAGAGCGATCGGGCCGATGGCCATTTCCTGATGTGTTCCTACTCGGCGGTTAGCGATCTGGTCATCGAAGCGGGCGAACAAACCGTTGATAGCTTACC
>SXRG01000123.1 GCA_005793645.1 Burkholderiales bacterium | reverse complement strand
TTGATGCGGCCATCCTGGATCATGGTCAGGGCTTCGGTCATCGGGACGCGCAGGATCTCCAGAAACTCATCTTCATCCAGCGCGGCGCCGACCTCATTCAGATCGCGGGCGAGGTAAAACACCAGCCGTTCGTCGGAATAACCAATGCAGGGATAAAGCGTGGTGAGATAGTCCCATTGCCGGGCGGCGTAACCTGTTTCTTCGGTGAGTTCACGCTGAGCGCAGGTCAGGTCTGTTTCGTGAGGATCAAATTTGCCGGCCGGAAGTTCCAGAAAGTCGCGATGCAGTGGGTAGCGGTGTTGGCGTTCCAGGAGGATGTCGCCGTTATCGAATAGCGGGATGATGACGGCCGCACCGGGGTGGCGGATGTATTCGCGACTGGACTCGTGGCCGTTTGGCAAACTCACCCGGTCACGATAGACCTTGAGCAGGCGGCCATCGAGAACCTGCACGCTGTCGAGGGTGTGTTCGGTGAGATCGGGAGGGATCATGGTGGCAGTGGTTGGGTGGTTGGCTGTGTGTGGAATGTCAGTATAGCTGTCTCCATGAGGATGTCGTATGCTCTGTTCCCATTGATGGGGGAGTCATACAACCGATGGAGATGCGACATGCCTGAAACCAAGATCCTGCTTGAAGAAAAAGATATCCCGACGCATTGGTACAACATTGTGGCTGACTTGCCCAATCCACCTGCGCCGCCGCTGGGTGGTGACGGCGGACCGCTGGCAGCGGAGAAAATGCTGGCGATCTTCCCTGGAAACATCCTTGAGCAGGAGATGTCGGTCGAACGCTGGATCCCCATCCCCGAGCCAGTGCGTGAGGCCTATCGATTGTGGCGGCCGTCGCCATTGGTGCGCGCGCATCGTTTGGAGGCGGCGCTCGGCACTCCCTGCAAGATCTATTACAAGTACGAAGGTGTTTCGCCGGCCGGCTCACACAAGCCCAATTCGGCGATCCCGCAGGCCTATTACAATAAGGTCGCTGGCATCAACCGCTTGACGACCGAGACCGGCGCTGGGCAGTGGGGTTCGTCGCTGGCCTTGGCCGGACAGATGTTTGGTCTGGAAATCCGCGTCTATATGGTCAAGGTGTCGTATCACCAAAAACCTTTCCGCCGTTCGATGATGCAGACTTGGGGTGCCGAGGTGTTCGCCAGCCCGACCAACATGACTGAGGCAGGCCGTCGCGTTTTAGCTGAAGATCCAGATAGCCAGGGTAGTCTCGGCATCGCCATTTCGGAGGCGGTGGAAGAGGCGGCCAGCCGCGCTGATACCAACTATGCGTTGGGTTCCGTGCTAAATCATGTTCTGTTGCACCAGACGGTTATTGGTCAGGAAGCCAAAAAACAGTTCGATAAGGTCGGCGATTATCCCGACATGATTTTCGCGCCCTGTGGGGGTGGCTGTAATTTTGCCGGCGTGACCTTCCCGTTTTTTGCCGACAAGGCGGCGGGGGACAAGCGGGCGCAAAACCTGCGTTTCATAGCGGTCGAGCCGGCCTCCTGTCCGACCCTGACCAAGGGTGTTTATGCCTATGATTTTGGCGATGCCTCGGGTTACACGCCGCTGATGAAGATGTACACCTTGGGCCACGATTTTATGCCGCCTGGAATCCACGCTGGCGGTTTGCGTTATCACGGGGACTCGCCGCTGGTGTCGCAGCTCTATCATGAAAAGTTGATCGAGGCCGTGGCCGTTCCGCAAAGGGCCACCTTTGATGCTGGTGTGCAGTTCGCTCGTACTGAAGGAATTATCCCTGCGCCGGAGTCTTGCCACGCGGTGCGTGCCGCGATAGATGAGGCCCTACGTTGCAAACAGACGGGCGAGTCCAAGACCCTGCTTATCAACCTGTCCGGCCACGGTCACTTTGATATGGCGAGCTACGACAAGTATTTCGCGGGTGAACTGGAGGACTATGAACACCCGGATCACGCGATTAAGGCCGCTTTGGAGCGATTACCCAAGGTGGGGTGAGACGACCCTTGCGCCATGAATAAGCCCCGGCGTGCCGGGGCTTATTTTTGCAGCGCTGTGATTAGTCTGGGCTTTGCCCAGCGAGGGCAATACCTTGCTGTCCGGCAAACGCCAGCATGCGGTTGATGGAGTGGATGGCCTGAGTGCCGATGGCGGGGTCGATGTGGATCTCGTTCTCGCCTGTTTCCAGCACATGCAAGAGTTTCTTTAGACCGTTCATCGCCATCCATGGACAATGTGCGCAGGAGATGCAGGTGGCGCCATGACCGCCCACGGGCGCTTCGAGTAGTGTTTTGTCAGGGGCGGCACGCTGCATCTTGTAGAAAATGCCATTGTCGGTGGCGACGATCAACACCGGATTAGGCAACTCGGCGGCGGCGCGGATGAGTTGGGTCGTAGAGCCAACGACATCGGCTAGGGCGATGACACTGGCCGGTGATTCAGGATGTACCAATACGGCGGCATCGGGGTATTGTCGCTTGAGATCAGCGATACCCTCCGCTTTGAATCGTTCGTGGATGACGCAGGAACCTTGCCAGAGCAGCATGTCGGCACCGGTTTTGCGCTGCACATAGTCGCCAAGAAAACGGTCTGGCGCCCAGATCAGCTTTTGCCCCTGGGTATGGAGGTGTTGCACGACCTTGACCGCGATGCTGGAGGTGACCATCCAGTCGGCACGCGCCTATACCGCTGCCGAGGTGTTGGCGTACACCACTACGCTGCGATCGGGATGTTGGTCGCAGAAGGCCGCGAATTGATCCGCAGGACAGGATAAATCGAGCGAACATTCCGCGCCAAGGTCTGGCATCAGCACGCGTTTTTCAGGATTGAGGATCTTGGCCGTTTCGCCCATGAAGCGTACGCCGGCCACCAACAGGGTTTTGGTTTTGGAGGCATGGCCAAAACGCGCCATCTCCAATGAGTCGGACACGCAGCCGCCGGTTTCCTCGGCGAGGCGTTGCAAGTCGGCTGAAGTGTAGTAGTGCGCCACCAGCACGGCATTTTGCTCGGCCATTAACGCCTTGATGCGGCGGATCAGTTCAGCGCGTTCGGTCTCGTCGAGAGACTCCTCGACGGTGGGCGGGATGTCGGTGACGGGGTGTGCAGGCGGAATTTTGAGAGAGCGATTCATGATGGTGTGATTGTAGCGTGTGGATCCGGTAGATAATCTGTCCACGATCAAATCGGAGTCTGGCATGGATGAAATGAACCTTCGTAAGCAGGTCGCCGAGACCTCGGTGCGTACGGTACAGGAGCGCTTGAATAGAGTGAGTTCTGGTAATGTGAGTGCTCGCTTCGAAAGCGGATTTTTGGTGACGCCATCGGGTGTGCCGTCTGCTGAGGTGCGGCTGGAACAGGTGGTGTTTGTTGATATGGATGGCGGTTGGGTGGGTGAGCTTAGGCCGTCGAGTGAGTGGCGTTTTCACCGCGATTTGTACGCGGCGCGGCCGGAGGTAGGGGCGGTGGTGCATGTGCATTCGCCCTTTGCGGTGAGCATGGCGTGTCTGCGGCGCGGGATTCCGCCGTTCAATTACATGATCGCGGCGGCGGGTGGCAAGACGATTCCTTGCGCCGATTACGCCACCTTTGGTACTCAGGTGCTGTCGGACAATATCCTTGCGGCAATGGGTAGTTTGCGCGCCTGTCTGATGGCCAACCATGGTCAGGTGGCGGTGGGGCGCGATCTGCAACAGGCGCTGGCGGTGGCCATCGAGGTCGAGTCGCTGTGCGAACAATATTGGCGTGCCTGTCAGTTGGGCGAGCCGGTGTTGCTGACTGACGCCGAGATGGACGCGGCGCTGGCCGCATTCCAGAGCTACGGCGTCAACTGCTGATTATAGGGCCTAGCCGCACGCCCCCACCGCACCACAGGCGGTACAAAACTCGCAACCATCTTTCTTGATGACGGCATTATTGCCGCATTCCTTGCAGGGCTTGCCGCGCATTACCGGGGCTGGCGCCGGGCTGCCCGCGATGGCGGGGAGTGGGGATTCGAGGATGCCCATCTGCACCAACGGAAAGCCATCTTCATCCAGGATGCCGAGCATGGCATAGCGATGGATGATGAGGCGTGCGACATAGGCCACGGTGGACGGCCAGTTTTCCTGTTTCGTGTCGCCTGGCACAAAGGCCATGAAATCGCCCAGCGGCTCCTGGTAGTTGAGCAGCTTGCGCAGCTTCATGCCGATCCAGGCAGGGTCGAGTACACGCATGTCGAGCGAAAGCAGCTTGCACAGCCCGTCGAGAGCCCGCGGGTAATCACCAGAAAGCCATAGCGAATAGGGCCGCGTGACACCGTCGGGTAGAGTGATTTCTTTCACGCCGAGGACGAAGTCGTCGTCGGTGTGTGGATTTTTGACATCGACTGTCCACGATAGGGTGCCGTCGGTCCCGGTCTTGGGTTCTTTCAGGCTGAACAGGGCATCGAGTACCGGGGTCTTGCCTTCC
>SXRG01000122.1 GCA_005793645.1 Burkholderiales bacterium | reverse complement strand
TGAGGCCCATCAGTTACCGGATATCGCGAGCCTGTTCTTTGGCGAGCGCCTCTCCACCGGGCAGTTGCTAGACCTGTGTCGCGATGTTCGCGAAGCCGCGGCGATTGGGGCAGCCGATTACGCGCCCCTGCCCAAGGCCGCACATGCGCTTGAAAAGGCCTTGCGGGATGTGCGCCTGGCCTTTATTGCCCCGTCCAATGGTGGACGCCTGCCGGCTGAGCGGATCAGCGCGGCGGGACGCACGGCCTTGGAAGATGTCACTCCGTTGATGGTCGATCTGTGTCGGCAGATCGTGACGCAGGCGATGCGTTCCGATGAACTGGAGCAGATTGCTGACCGTTGTAACAAAGCAGAGGACCATTGGCAGCGCTGGTTGACCGCTGATCGGGCTGTGGAGCCGGACACCACCGAACAGGTGCGCTGGCTGGAGATCACGCCCTATGGTGTAACGCTGCACGCTACGCCACTGGATATTGGCAGCGAATTTTCCCGGCGCCTGAAGAACGATAAGAGCCAAGGGCGGGCCTGGATTTTTACCTCGGCCACCTTGTCGGTGCGTGGAAATTTTGCCCATTTTTTGAGCCAGATCGGCCTCCCGGAGGCGCAAACGGCCGTTTGGGATAGCCCCTACGATTATGAGCAACAGGCCCTTCTATATGTCCCTGCGATGATGCCGGAGGCTAATACACCGAGTTATACGACGGCCGTGGTCGATTGTACTTGGCCCGTCCTGCAGGCCAGTCAGGGGCGGGCCTTTCTGCTCTTCACCAGTCTACGGGCGATGCAGGAGGCAAAGACGCTGTTAACGCAACACCTGATAGATGCCGGGCTGGACTGGCCGTTGCTGGTGCAGGGCGATGACAGCCGCAGCGCGTTGCTGGCGCGGTTTCGGAGCGAGGCCCATGCCATCCTGCTGGGTAGCCAATCCTTCTGGGAGGGCGTTGATGTCGCTGGCGAAGCGCTCTCACTCGTGGTTATTGATAAACTGCCTTTTCAACCGCCGGACGATCCGGTGCTGGCCGCACGTATTGATCAATTGCGGCAGGCGGGGGGAAACCCTTTTTTTGATATCCAACTCCCTCAGGCTGTGATTAACCTGAAACAGGGGGCGGGCCGCCTGATCCGGCGCGAAACAGATCGGGGTGTGCTAATGATCTGCGATACCCGCCTGGTCGACAAACCCTATGGAAGGCGCATTTGGCAATCGCTGCCACCTATGCGGCGGACCCGGGTAGAGGCCGAGGCCGTCGCCTTCTTTGCGGCTGAAAATGGTGATTCACTTTCTGAAGAGTGTCTTTCAATATGTTGATTGCGCGCTTTTTTTGCATCATTCTCCTGTTGGCGTCATCCGCTCGAGCCGAGCCCCCGCCAGGCACGGACAGTCGCGTTATCGTACAGACTTCACCTTTAGCGGGTTTCCAGCACTACGCAGGGCGGGCATTGTTTCCACTTCTGCGCGTAGGGGATCGCCTCGATCTGATTCGGGAGCCAAGCAATCCCTTCGACCCGCGTGCGGTGCGACTGGAATGGCGCGGCGTGCAGATCGGCTATGCCCCTCGACTGGATAATGTCGATCTGGCGCGGCTCTTGGATCGAGGTGAAGCACTGGAAGCCCGGATCCTTCATTTGGAGGTGAGCCGCAACCCATGGCGGCGCATCTTGTTCGAAGTCGTCAGCACTGAACCGGTACAATGACCGGGCCAGACCATCGCTTTTAACCGCCTCGCCTATCGTTTACCGCCTTCCTGTTTGAATGACCATACAGATCCTCGCCCTTGAAACCGCAACCGAATGGTGTTCCGCTGCCCTTTTTGTGGGCGGCGAATGCCTGGAGGACAAGGTGCCAACCGGTGAACTACCGACTGGTGAATTACGGGTACGCGAAGCACATGCAGGCAATCGCCATTCCGAACTGATTCTGCCCATGGTGCAAGCGATCATGGCAGAAGAAGGAATTGCCCTGACGCAACTTGATGCCATCGCCTACGGCGAGGGCCCGGGCTCATTTACCGGCCTGCGGATTGCCTGTGGGGTGACGCAAGGTCTGGCCCTGGCTGCGGGCTGTCCGATCATCGGGATTGGAAGCCTGCATGCACTGGCTGCCGCTGCCGCCCTTGAAACCGAAGCGACTGGGGTGTTGGCCATCCTTGATGCCCGCATGGGCGAGGTCTATGCAGCCCGCTATCGAGATGGCATTGAAGTTTTACCCCCAGCCTTGTACAAGCCGGAGGCCTTACCGCCACCTCTGACTGGGGAATGTGTGGCAGGAACCGGGTTTTTTGCTTATGAGACATTATTGGATGCGACCTGGGCAGGGCTGGATTACCGGGTGAGCGCGCTGCACTATCCTGGCGCAGCGCAGGTCGCCCGCTTAGCTGTGCCGCGTTTCCTGGCTGGAGAAGGACGTTCGGCCGAGTGGGCGGAACCGGTCTATGTGCGTAACAAGGTGGCACTCAAGAAGAGTGAACGGCCATGACGATCCATTTTCGCCCCATGCAGATCTGCGATCTCGATGCGGTGTATGCCATCGAGACAGCGGCTTATCCATTTCCCTGGACGCGGGGCAATTTCTCCGATTGCATGGAGACGGGATATCGCTGCGAGGTTTTACTGGAGGACAATTGCATCAGGGGCTATAGCATTCTGGCGGTGATGGTTGATGAGGCCCATGTTCTCAATTGCTGTGTTGCACCACCCGCTCAGGGGCGAGGTCTCGGGCGGCAAATGATGCAACACCTGATCAGCCGTTTGTCGCACATGCACCTGCCCAGCCTGCTTCTTGAGGTGCGCCCCTCCAATACTGCGGCTATTCACTTATACATGGACCTGGGTTTTCTTAAGATTGGTCAGCGGCGAGGCTACTATCCGGCCACTGCAGCTGAAGGTGGGCGCGAGGATGCGTTGGTGATGCGCTATACAGTCGACATCGGGGCGGGGGCCACATGAGCCTCACTCGTGAACATCGCCTCAATGCCCTGGGCTTGCTGCCTGTTTGGCGACGGCGTAATGCCGTGCCAATAGCGGAAGCGGATGCTGACGCGGCACGAGATTCAAACATAGAGGACGATTGGGCCGCCCTGGAATCCGAGATCCGTACTTGCACCCGTTGTCCCCTGCACACCACACGCCGTAACGCCATTCCCGGCGCGGGCGATCGGCGGGCGAACTGGCTTATTGTGAGCGAAGCACCCGATGCTGAGGCTGCGGCACAGGGCGAGCCCTTTGTCGGACAGGCGGGGCATATGCTGGATGCCATGCTGGCGGCCATCGGCTTGAAGCGAGGTGAGAATGTCTATATCACCCATATCCTCAAATCACACCCACTCGCCAATCGCGATCCGTCCCCGGATGAGATCATTGCCTGCCGACCCTATTTGGAACGACAGATTGCCCTTATTCAGCCGCGTATCATCCTCACACTGGGTCGCTTTGCGGCCCAGACCCTGCTAAGTACCGACACCCGGGTCGATCGTTTGCGCGGACAGATCCACCTCTATCAGGGCGTGCCGCTCGTCGTTACCTTTCACCCGGCCTATCTGCTGCGTAGTCCAGCAGACAAGGGCCGGGCTTGGGCTGACCTATTGCTAGCACGGCGACAGTTGAAAGCCCTCCAGTGATTGCCCTACACTCAACCCTTCTCAAACGCGTCGAAAAGAGCCTCACATGAAAATTGCCATTGCAGGAACCGGTTATGTAGGGCTTTCGATGGCTTGCCTCTTGGCGCAGAAACACGAGGTGGTTGCACTTGATATCGTCCCGGAAAAGATTGACCTTATCAACAACAAACGGTCTCCGATTGCTGATGCCGAGATTGAAGATTTCCTTGCGCACAAATCGCTCAACCTGCGTGCGACACTGAACAAGGAAGATGCCTATGTGGGTGCAGCGTTTGTGATCATCGCTACCCCGACCGACTACGACACAGCGACCAATTACTTCAACACCCGTTCGGTTGAGGCGGTGATTCGCGACGTGAAGGCGATCAACCCCGATGCAGTGATGGTCATCAAATCCACCATCCCGGTCGGCTATACCGCCAAGTTCCGCGCAGATTTCGACTGCAAGAACCTGATCTTCTCGCCCGAGTTCCTGCGTGAAGGCAAAGCCCTCTATGACAACCTGTATCCATCACGCATTGTCGTCGGCGAGCGTTCCGAACGCGCCGAGATCTTTGCTAACCTGCTCAAGGACGGCGCGATCAAGCAGGACATCCCCGTGCTGTTCACTGACTCAACGGAGGCCGAGGCGATCAAGTTGTTCTCCAACACCTACCTCGCCATGCGTGTGGCGTATTTTAATGAGCTAGACACTTACGCCGCCAGCCACGGACTGGATACCAAACAGATCATCGATGGGGTCAGCCTTGACCCGCGCATTGGTAGCCACTACAACAACCCGTCGTTCGGTTACGGGGGCTATTGCCTACCCAAAGACACCAAGCAGCTCCTCGCCAACTATCGCGATGTGCCGCAGAACCTGATCCACGCCATTGTTGAATCGAACACTACGCGCAAAGACTTTATTGCCGACGAGATTATTCGGCGTAATCCAAAGACCGTTGGTGTCTATCGATTGATCATGAAGGCCGGATCAGACAATTTTCGCGCATCAAGCATCCAAGGCATTATGAAGCGCATCAAAGCTAAGGGCATCGAAGTCATCATCCATGAGCCGGTGTTCACCGAGCCAGAGTTCTTCCACTCGCGAGTGGTTAATAACCCGGTGGCCTTCAAGCAACAATCCGATATTATCATCGCCAACCGTATGACCCCGGAGCTGGCTGATGTCGCCGATAAGGTCTACACGCGTGACCTATTTGGTAGCGATTAAAGGAAAACTATTAAGGTCGCGATCAGGGCGTCATTACGGCCTTAACAGGCGCGAAGCTTAACCTGTGTTCCGGACAAGGGCCATGGGTACGCAATGCCGCGAGATGCGCCGGGGTGGGATAACCTGCGTGAGATTCAAAGCCATACTGAGGATAACGCTCGGCCATCTCATGCATCAGCGCATCGCGTGCTGTTTTGGCAAGGATGGATGCGGCAGAAATGGCGGGCTCTAGCGCGTCTCCCTTGACGATGGCGCGGGCGGGGATGGCGAGTTGTGGTGTTTTGTTGCCGTCGATCAGGGCGTATTCGGCTGCGGGATTGAGCCCGGAAATGGCGCGTTGCATGGCTAGCAAGGTTGCCTGCAGGATATTGATTTGGTCGATTTCTTCTCGGCTAGCCCAGGCAACGGCCCAAGCCAGCGCCTTTTCCTGAATCTCGCCTGCCAACCGAAGGCGGTTCGCCGCTGACAATTTTTTGGAGTCTTTCAGCCCATCGATGGGGCGTGCCGGATCAAGGATAACCGCCGCCGCGCATACCGGCCCTGCCAGCGGCCCACGCCCGGCCTCGTCAACACCACAAATCAGCGCGTTTGATATTGCGTTCATGGATTGGGCTATGGATTGGAGTGTGTGAAAACTGTGGTTTGACCCCCATGATGGGTAAACGATTGTAGTGCGTCGGCAATCAGCCGTGGGGTATCTCGGGTGAGCTGTTCGCGTATTTCGGCGAAGGCAGTGCGTTGCGCTGCGGCAGCAACGGGATCATTCAGGAGCGTGGTAAGGGCATCCGCCAATCTGTGCGGTTCTGCATCTTTTTGCAGGAATTCGGGGACTAGATCGCGGTTTGCGAGGAAGTTGGGTAGACCGATGCGTGGTTTCTGGCCGCGTTTGAGTTTGGCTTTACGGCGCATGATCCAGGCGGTGAGTGTGGGGACTTTGTAGGTGATGAGGTGTGGACAGCCCAGCAACAGTGCTTCCAGGCTGGCGGTGCCTGAAGCAATGAGGGCACAATCAGCGGCCTCCAGGGCGTCGTGGGCGTGGCCATACAGGATACGAACGGGGAGTCCCCAGGCATCGTGCCGGCTCATGGCGGCTTCAAACAGGGCGAGGGTTTCGCGCGTGACAAGTGGCACCAGAAACTGCACGGTGGGCTGCTTGGCATAGAGTTGTTTTGCTGTGAGCACAAACAGGTCGGCCAAGGCATTGAGTTCGCTGACCCGGCTGCCGGGCATGAGAACGACTTGTTTTTGCTGAGCGTCCAGTTTCAGGCGTTCACGCGCAGCTTTTTCGTTGCGTATGGGCAGGTGGTGCGCGAAAGGATGGCCGACATAGGTGGCAGGAATGGCGGCGGTCGCGTACAGCGGCGCCTCCATTGGGAATATCAGTAGGGTGTGGTCTACTGCCTTTGCCATTTTATTCAGTCGGTTGGCGCGCCAGGCCCAGACAGAGGGGCTGACGAAATGCACGGTGGGAATGCCGGCAGCTTTGAGTCGCTGTTCGATGCCGAGGTTGAAATCGGGGGCGTCTATGCCGATGAAAAGATCGGGCCTGTCGTTCAGGCAATGGCGGACAAGTTTTTTGCGTATCCGCAAAATACGCGGCAGGGCAGAAAGCGCCTCGACATAGCCGCGCACCGACAGGGTATCCATCGGGAACAGGCTGGTTGCGCCTGCAGCCTGCATTTTGGGGCCGGCGATGCCGTAAAACTGGGCATTTATCCCGCTGGACTTGAGCGCGTCGATTAACATGGCCCCCAGCAGATCGCCGGACGATTCGCCGGCGACGACGCATATATTCACCGAAGGATGCCCCGTTCCGATTGTTGGAGAAATGCTACGAACGGCATCAGTTCTGGATAGGTTTCAGCCTCGGCAGCAATTTGCGCCTGCGCCTCGGCAAGGGGCAGCCCGCTGCGGTACAGGGTTTTGTATGCGCGCTTGATGGCGGCGATCGATTCGGCGGAAAAGCCCCGCCGTTTCAGACCCTCGCTGTTGATGCCGTGCGGCGCGGCGGGGTTTCCAGCGATGGTGAGGTAGGGCGGCACATCCTGACGGATGACGGCGGATATGCCGAGGATGACATGCGCGCCGATATGACAGAACTGATGCACACCGACGAATCCGCCGAGAATGGCGAAATCCTCCACCGTGACATGCCCGGCTAGGGTGGCATTGTTGGCCATGATGGTGTGGTTGCCGACCTGGCAGTCGTGGGCGATATGCACATAGGCCATGATCCAGTTGTCGTTGCCCATGCGGGTCACGCCACCATCTTGAATCGTGCCTGTGTTAAGTGTGCAGTATTCGCGGATGGTGTTGTTATCGCCAATCTCAAGGCGTGTGGGTTCACCGGCATATTTCTTGTCCTGCGGCGCTCCGCCGATGGCGTTGAAGCTGAAGATGCGGTTGTTCCGGCCGATCGTGGTGTGGCCTTCAATGACGCAATGATGGCCAATCTCGCAGCCGTCTCCGATCTCGACATGCGGACCAATGAGGCTATAGGCGCCGATGTGCACATTTGCGCCAATGCGCGCGGCGGGATCGATGAGTGCGGTGGGGTGGATCATCGTGTCAATGAACCCTTAATCCAGTTTTTTAAGCGTACACATCAATTCAGCCTCGGTGGCAAGTTGACCATCCACCGTGGCCTTGGCAGAGAATTTCCAGATGCCGCGCCGGTTCTGCAGGATGGTGGCCTCTAGTATCAGGCGATCGCCCGGCACCACCGGGCGCTTGAAACGAGCACCATCGATGCCGACAAAATAAACCACGGTATTCTGATCCACCGTACCGGCGGAAGACTCAAAAGCTAACAGACCGGCGGCTTGAGCCATGGCCTCTATGATCAGCACGCCGGGCATGATTGGGTGCTGCGGGAAATGGCCTGGGAAATGCGGCTCATTCATGGTTACATTTTTAATTGCAACAATGCGTTCGCCAGGCACCAGTTCTTCGACCCGATCCACTAACAGGAAGGGATAACGGTGCGGCAAATGTCGCATGATTTCTGTAATGTTCATGAAATGACTCCGATCTTTAGTTCAACAAGTTCTTTTTCAAGGGATTTTATGCGCTCGTGCATCGCATGCAGATGTCGTAGGTGAGCGGCGTTTTTAATCCAGTCGGGGTGTGGCTGTTGCGGCATGACCGAGGTGTAGGCCCCTGGCTTTGACAGCGATTTGGCAATAAAAGTGCCGGCTGAGACCATAACATCGTCGCTGATCTCGATGTGGCCGACGATCATCGCCGCGCCGCCAATCTGGCAACGCTGGCCAATTTGGGTGCTGCCAGCAATGCCCACGCACGCGGCCATGGCGGTGTCGTCGCCGATCTGACAGTTGTGAGCTATGTGGATGAGATTATCGAGCTTGACACCGTGGCCTATGACGGTGTCTTCCAGCGCACCCCGATCGATACAGGTGTTTGCACCGATCTCGCAGTCGTCGCCGACAATCACCCGGCCGATTTGGGGGATTTTCACCCAGCGGCCCGCTTCCAGGGCGTTGCCAAAGCCGTCCGAACCCAAGACGCAGCCGCTGTGCAGAATGCAATGCGCACCAATGCTCGTATGGGCGTACAGGGTGACATGCGGGTGGAGAAGGGTGTTTGCACCAATTTGACATTCTGTGCCAATAACGCAGCCTGCGCCGATACGAGTGTTTGCGCCGATAACGCAATCTGCACCGATATAAACTTGCGGGCCAATCTCGCAACTTGAGTCGATCTGCGCGGTGGCATCTATAACCGCGCTTGGATGAATACCCGACTGCAACGCAGGTTCCGGGTGGAAGAGTGCGGTGATGCGTGCAAAAGTAGCGAGCGGGTTGGCGGCAATGAGGGCAGGGCGATCAACTTGATCGGCTAGTGTCGTGGGCAGTACCAAGGCCCCGGCGTGGCTGGCTTTGGCACGGGCCGCGTGCTTGGATGATGCGACAAAGCTGATGTGCCCTGGCGTGGCCGTATCCAAAGCGGCGACACCTTGCAGCTGAATATCTCCCTGGGTCTCCAGTTCACCCAGTCGGGCGGCGATCTCGGTGAGTGTCAGCGTGGTCATCCTGCTGCGGGGCTCGCAAGGCGCTTGGTTAGCGATCCAGTGCCTTGATAACGCGCGGGGTAATGTCCACCTTGTGGCTGGCATAGACCGCGTTTTCTACGATGAGATCAAACTTTTCCTTCTCAGCGATCTCAAGAATAATCTTGCGCGCACGCTCCTGAAAGGCCCCAAGCTCTTCATTACGGCGTTGTCCAAGATCTTCACGGAAGGCCCGTTTTTCGTTCTCGACCTCGCGGTTAAGGGTGCCAAGGTCGCGTTGCCGCTTGCTGCGCTCTATATCAGATAGGGTCAGATTGTCCCTTTCGAGTGCAGCTTGCTGTTCACGGATGTGTTTGATCTTTTTCTGGATATCCTGCTCGCGTGCAGAAAATTCCTTTTCCAGCTTCTTCGCGGAGCGTTGGGCCGTGGCCGATTCGCGTAGAACAAACTCGGTGTTGACGAAACCAATATGGATGTCTGCGGCAAAGGTGGGCGCACCCATACAAAAACCAATCAGAGCGGCAGCGGCAACGTATTGTTTTTTCATGTGTGTCTCCTTTTTATAGGGGTTTAGAAGGCCGTACCCATCTGGAACTGGAACGACTGGAGCTTGTCATCTGTCAGTTTCCTGAGCGGTTTGGCGATACTCAACTTGATGGGCCCCATCGGAGACATCCAGGTAACGGCAAGGCCTGTGGAGGCGCGCAAGCTATCCAGATCATACGTATTGGCGTAGGCCG
>SXRG01000121.1 GCA_005793645.1 Burkholderiales bacterium | reverse complement strand
CCACGGCCTCACGCTCAACGGCCAACTGCAAATGGCCAAGGGCAAGTCCCTCAAGGAAGGCGTGGTCCTCGTCCTGCATGGAACCCTGTCCCATAACCGTACCGAGCTCATTGAAGGCATCCAGAAACAACTCACCGAGCGCGGCCACAATACCTTGGCGATTAACCTCAGCCTCAGCATCGATAACCGCCACGGGACTTATGACTGCGCCACACCGACGCGCCATAAACACACTGACGCCCTCAACGAACTCGAGACCTGGGTGGCCTGGCTAAAAACCCAGGGAGCGGGGCCCGTCACCCTGATCGGCCACTCCCGGGGTGGCAATCAGGTCGCGTGGTTTGCCGCTGAGCGCATGAGCTCTAGCCTCCGCAAGGTCGTGCTGCTGGCCCCACAAACCTGGCCAACAGGTCATGCGGCGAAGGGCTACCAAAAACGCTACGGCACCGACCTGGCACCGCTTCTGGGCAAGATGGCCCAAGCCGATGCAAAGGCCTTGGTCGGCCCGGTGGACTTTCTGTATTGCCCGAAGACCCGCGTCAGTGCCGACAGCTTTTTGAACTATTACACCGAGGATGGCCGCCTTGACACCCCGGCGCTACTGGCCAAAATCCGCATCCCTGTCCTCGTCATCGCCGCCGAGGGTGACGATGTGGTCCCCGGACTCGTTGAGCGTGTTCAGCCACAAGCTGATGGCCAGCGTATCCAGCTCAAGGTGTTGCCTGGTGCCGACCATTTCTTCCGTGACCTCTACGCTGAGGATGCCGTCGAGGCCATTCAAGCCTTCCTGAGCGCCCCGTAATCGGGGCCCACGCCATAGGCGGCACCCTCTTCGTGTCGCCGACAGGCTGGCCGCAGGGTCGTCAATCCTCTTCGTGGCGCTTGAAGCCTGCGGACAACTGCTGCTGCACCTGCGGCGGCACCGGATCGTAATGACTGAAGGTCAAGGAATAGGCCCCCTGACCGCTGGTCACGGCTTTAAGGCGCGACTGGAAGCTTTCCAACTCCGCCAACGGCGCCATGCCCGTCAGTCCCGACATGCCGCCCCGGCCCGGTTGATTGCCCAAGATATGACCCCGGCGCGAGGTAATCTCCGCACCCATGTCGCCCAGGCACGCGTCGGGAAGCGAAATATCAATCTGCACGAAAGGCTCTAGCACCACCGGCCGCGCACCCGACATCGCCTCTAGGAAGGCCTTCTTGCCGGCCATCACGAAGGCAATCTCCTTGCCATCCACCGGGTGTGTCTTGCCATCGTAGACCGTCACACGCACATCCTGGAGCGGAAAACCCGCCACCGCGCCCTCGGCCATCCCCATGCGCACCCCCTTCTCGACCGCCGGGATAAAGGTCCCCGGGATCGCCCCACCCTTGACCGCATCGACAAACTCGAAGCCCGCACCGCGCTCTAAAGGCTCAACGCGCAGATAGACCTCGCCAAACTGGCCCGCACCGCCGGTTTGCTTCTTGTGCCGACAGTGGCCCTCATTGGCCTGGGTCAGGGTCTCACGATAGGGAATGGAAGGCGGATGCGTATCGACCTCCAGCTTGAACTGGGCATACATCTTTTCCAGCACATGTTTGAGATGCATCTCACCCAAACCACGGATCACCGCCTCGTGGGTCTGCGCATCGTGCTCGACATGGAGACCGGGGTCGGCCTCGCACAGGCGGTGCAGCACATCGGCGAGTTTTTGCGCCTCCGATTGCTTGCGGGCGCGCAAGGCCAGACCAAAGACCGCGTGCGGAAAATCGAGCGGCTGCATGTGAATTTGGTCATCCTCGGCCGCGTCATGCAAGACATCATCGAAATGGATGTCGTCAACCTTGCTGATGGCACAGATCTCCCCCGGGCCGCAGGCCTCCACTGGGGTCAACTGCTTGCCCTGTACCCGATGTAGATGCCCCAACTTAAACGGCCGCCGCCCCTCGCCAATGAAGAGTTGACCATGCACGGCCAGCGTCCCCTGATAGACACGCAGGAGGGCGATCTTGCCGACATAGGGGTCAATTTCCACCTTGAAGCAATGGGCCAGCACATGCTGCGCCGGATCGGCCGTCACCGTGAAGGGCTGAGCCGTCTCGCCCTCGCCGCGCACGAAACGCGGCAGATTACCTTCGCTCGGGTTTGGCAAGAGGCGAACAATGGCATCGGCCAAGGCCGCAACCCCCGCGGCGCTGCGTGCCGAAGTAAAACAGACCGGCACCAAATGCCCCTCGCGCAGGGCCTGCTCTAGCGGGGCGTGAAGTTGTTCCGGGGTCACTGTGCCCTGATCGAGATACACGGCCATCAGATCCTCATCGACCTCAACCACCTGATCCACCAAGGCCTGATGCGCATCAGTGACCGACGAGAAGTCCGCCTCACCGCCCCGATTGAAAAAACAATCCGTCACTTGGCAACCCCCGGCGGCCGGCAGATTGATCGGCAAGCACTCGCGGCCCAAGGCCGCTTGAATCTCGGCCAAGGTGGCCGCCAATGTCGTTGCATCCACCCCGGGAGCGTCGATCTTGCTGACGATCACCATGCGATCCAGCTTGCGGGTCTGCGCCCACTGCATCATACGCGTCGCAGTCAGGTCGATGCCGCGCGTCGCGTCAACCACCACGGCGACCGTCTCCACGGCATCCAGCGCACACATGGCCTGACCCGTGAAATCGGGATAACCCGGGGTGTCCAGCAGGTGAACGCGCACCCCGTCAAGCTCAAAGTGCGCCGTAGCCAGCTTCAATGAATGCCCGTGCTCCTTTTCGAGGGCCTCGTAATCGCACACCGTCGTGCCTTTTTCAACCGAACCGGCGGCCGGAATGCTGCCCGTCTGCGCCAACAAGGCCTCGATCAGGCTGGTCTTCCCGGCCCCCGCCGCACCCACAAGGGCTAAGGTACGCAAATTGACAGGGCTAACGGTCGTCATGGCAGGCTCCAGAAAAGATCAATGCCGCCAGTATAACGCGGTCAGCCAATCGAAGATAATGAGGTCCTGAATAAATCAGGGGCATCTCGACCGGCCCAAACGGCCCAAACGGCCCTTAGGGAGGCACTGACTTATTCGTCATCCCCGCGAAGGCGGGCATCCAGAGGATGGATTGAGCGGCATTGCCGCCAACCCCGGATCAAGTCCGAGGATGACAGCGGCAGGTCATTTGTGACCGTGATATTGCCGGCTGTGCTGATGCACCGCTTCGACCAGCGCGTTGACATGATCCGGTGGTGTGAACTGAGAAATGCCATGCCCTAGGTTGAACACATGGCCAGTGCCGGCACCATAACTATCAATGATGCGACGCGCCTCAGCGGCAATGGCCTCCGGCGGCGCAAACAGCACGGACGGGTCCATGTTGCCTTGCAGCGCCACTCGGTCGCCCACGCGCCGGCGCGCATCGCCAAGGTCCGTGGTCCAGTCCAAACCAACCGCATCACACCCGCAACCGGCGATGTGCTCCAGCCACTGGCCACCGCCCTTGGTGAACACGATGCGCGGCACGGTGCGGCCCTCGCGCTCACGCGTGAGGCCACTCATGATGCGAGCCATGTAGGGCAGCGAAAACTCCAGATAAGCCGCCTGCGACAACATCCCGCCCCAGGAATCGAACACCATCACCGCCTGAGCGCCGGCCTCAATCTGGGCGTTGAGATAGCTCGTCACCGCCGTCGCCGTCACATCGAGGATGTGATGGAACAAGTCTGGCCGACCGTACAGCATCTTCTTGGTCTCGGCGTAGGTATCGCTGCCGCTGCCCTCAACCATGTAACAGGCCAAGGTAAACGGGCTGCCAGAGAAACCAATCAGCGGCACCGAGCCATCCAGCGCACGCCGAATCTCACTCACCGCATCGATGACATAGCGCAGGTGATCATGCGGATCTGGCGCGGTCAGGTTGCGAATTTCCCACTCGCTGCGCAGCGGGCGTTCGAAACGCGGCCCCTCACCGGTCGAGAAATACAGACCCAAGCCCATGGCATCGGGAATAGTCAGGATGTCCGAGAACAGGATCGCCGCATCAAGGTCGTAACGGGCCAAGGGTTGCAGCGTTACCTCGCAAGCCTTATCCGGGCTCTTGCAGAGCGAGAGAAAATCGCCCGCGCGAGCCCGCGTCGCACAATATTCAGGCAAGTAGCGACCCGCCTGACGCATCAACCACAGCGGGGTGTAGTCCGTTGGCTGGCGCAGCAGGGCGCGTAAAAAGGTATCGTTCTTGAGGCTCGTCATCGTCTCATCCTTATCTTCCGGCGCGCATTCTAGCGGATCGCCGCCCACCTTGGCAGAAGAAGTCGGCCAAGGATTGATCTGTAGGAGCCCCTACAAGGCGCGCTTGGCCATGGCCAGGCCGATCCCGACTTCATTTATTACCCTTACGAGGGGCCTTTTTTGGGGGAAGCACCGTGAGCGTGGCTTCACAGGTCACGACACCCCCAACGCCTTCATAAGTGCTTCGCTCCACCCCCTTGCCGACCTTTGACGGCTCAACCTGTCCACAGCGCCTCAAACCCAGCACGGATTCCATGAAATTGCCCATCTTCGGCCAATCACCTGTTCTGAAATCGCTTTCATGGCGGCCCATGTAACTCAATACCCCAGACGCGGCGTGAGTAACCTTATAAACGGGGCCGTAGTAGCTATAACAGGAAGTCGATTGCTCGCCTTTGTGGATGACCTCGGGACGAAATGTGCTCCGGCAAGTAGGTTTATCGTAGCTTGGAAACATGCGGAAGAACTCGTCCATACTCATGACCTGTTTTGGTGATGGCGATGGAGACACCCCCGTTGAGGCGCGATTACTCAGGGTCGTAGTATCGTCCACAGGTCGCTGCGATTCAGATGAGGGCTGATTCGATCTTTCGGAATAGGGTGCCGTAGCATAAGTGGGGGGCGCTGTGCGTTCATCAGGATGCGGCCTACCGCCCAAGATATAAAGTACAAATGCCAGCGCCATAAAAAACCATATCGCGCCTGAAGTCCGTGTCATCTTGGGATACGCATAACCCGCACGCGATTCTTGTCCCTGCGATGCCCCCGTGCCGGGTGGTTCTGCACCGGGTGGCGGCGTTTCATGTGGCTGCGCGCCGGGTGGCGGTTGTTTAGAGGAGTAACTGCGCTGATGGGGAGGGCGTTGGGAACTTTTATGAGGCGGTGGACGCCATGCGCCACTAGAACTGGTTTTCTGCCGAAAATTATAATTCGACCGTTCAACCGCACTACTCAGAACCTCGTAAGCGTGGCGAACACGCTTGAACATCTCCTCGGCGTTGGGCTCCGTAGAAACATCCGGATGATACTTGCGGGCCAACTTTTGATAAGCGCGGCGGATTTCCGCCTTTGTAGCGGAAGGCGAGACTCCAAGCGTCTTATAAAGATCTTCCATGATCTACGGATTTTCAAAAACAAAAAAAGTGACATAAAGCCACTCCCCCATCCGCCGATCCTCTACGCCATGCGTTTTCAGGGACACGCTCGGCGACAAAACGCGTTGTGCCATACGCACAACTTCGTCAATCTCGTCCTGAGTGGGCGTTACTCCTGATGCCAACAGGATTTGGACATGCTGAGGACGCTCTTTCCAATCACTGGGCAGCAATGGACACTGAAGCGCTGCTTCAAACGCCAGCCGTGCACGCTGGTCGCCCATAGCCCTCGCATAACCCATGATCAAGAGTGCGCCGGGTGCCAGAGCGCGACGCATCTCTTGTAACTGATTCAGAGCGAACAAGACCGTTAGGCCAAGGATTTTATGTGCCATCCACTGATGCACTACATGGAAGGCCTCAGAAAGTTTCACTTTCTCGCCAAGCAGTTCCAGCAGCGAACCATTGTTGAGTAACGATCGCGCGAGGGTATGATCCTCAAGGGCTTCGTGCGATCTCATCGCCAGCGGCTGCCGAGCGCCTTCGAATGAAAACGGCCAAGCGGCAAAGGTCACCACAGAGATGCCGTCGAGCGCGGCCAGTTTTGCAAGGGCGTTTGCATTGTCCGCACCAAATTTTCCACCCAAACCAAAGGTGATCAGCAAAAGTTCAGTGTTGCTTAAAGCCTGTGCGGCCAGTTCATCGATTGAGAAGCACGGCGACCGTGTTTTCACCCCACCGCTATAGTGGTCCATCGTGTTTTTATCTGCCGGCTTGGCTATGAATTCCTCATCCCATGCGTAGAGCGAAACCGTCTTTGGAATTCGGGTGGGGAGGTACTTTGCATCGTTGATGCCTTTACCGCCAAGGCAGACCACAGCCACTTT
>SXRG01000120.1 GCA_005793645.1 Burkholderiales bacterium | reverse complement strand
GAACTCGCACGACCTAGGTCACTACCCCCTCAAGAAAGCGTGTCTACCAATTTCACCACGTCGGCATAACGACTGGCGAGCCCGGTCATGAGCCGCCAGAGAAAACTCTTACTTTGGAATCGCCCCAGCCGGTGTGACAGGCACCGCGGCTGGAGTGGCTGCTGGGACTGCGCCCACGGACCCTGAGACCGGCTGCACATCAGTGGAGACACCGACTTCAAGCGCATCGGTCCTGGCCGAAAAAGCCGTCAAACCCACACTGGTCAAGAAGAACAGTGTGGCCAGAACGGCGGTTGTCCGGCTCAAAAAATTGGCCGATCCAGTCGCACCAAAAAGGCTACCAGAGGCACCGCTGCCGAAGGCCGCACCCATATCAGCCCCCTTACCGTGTTGCATTAGAACCAGGCCAATGACGGAAATCGCCGTCAACACATGCACTACCCAAACTATCTGTTCCATGAATCTCTCTCGAATGATTGAAGCAGCTCGCGTTTCAAACCGTCAAGCCGCTCGACAAATGGCCAGAAAATCCTCAGCCACCAAGGCCGCGCCCCCAATCAAGCCACCATCAATGTCCGGTTGTGACAACAACTCAGCCGCATTTGATGGCTTCATGCTACCGCCATACTGAATCACCATATTCGCCGCAATGCCGGCATCATGCTGCGCCAAACGGCCACGAATAAAAGCATGCACGGCTTGCGCCTGCTCCGGCGTCGCAGTGAGGCCCGTGCCGATAGCCCAGACCGGCTCATAAGCGATGACCGCATTGACAAAGGCCGCAACACCCGCAACCGCCAGAACAGCATCCAACTGACGCCCAACGACCTGCTCGGTAACCCCCGTCTCGCGCTCCTGCAACGACTCACCCAAACACAGGATTGGGGTTATGCCAAGCGATTGAGCCGCAACAAACTTGGCGGCCACCTGCGCATCGGTCTCGCCATAGAGGCTACGCCGCTCGGAGTGGCCGACGATCACATAGACACAGGAAAAATCTTTCAACATGGCCGCCGACACCTCACCGGTATAGGCGCCCTTGGCGTGTTCGCTCAGGTTCTGCGCACCCAAACGAACCGGGGTGCCACTCAAGGTCTGCTGAGCTTGCGACAAATAGGGAAAGGGAACGCAAATGGCGATGTCACAGTTGAGGCCCTGGGCACCCGAAACAACGCCCGCCAACAAGGCCGCGTTGTCCGTCAAAGACCCGTGCATCTTCCAATTACCGGCCACCAGCTTGCGAGGCATCGCGCCCTCCATTTTCAAAGACCGCAGATTCTAACCGGGGCACCCCGTTCGGTCAATGCTGGAGGCGTCGATTTGCAGAGCACTCATCATGCGCTCCGAGCGCGAAGCACCATCAAGAAGCCACCGGGTCTTCAGCCTTTTCGGCGAGATATTTTCCCAGACGACGCGACTTCACATGGCGATCGAAACGCCATTCGTCGATAAAGGCTATAACGATGTTGTACGCCTTGTCCTTCATGTTGTAGATACTACCCAGATCAAAGGATTCGCCCCGCTCCAGCGATTCACACAGTGTCCGCATAACCCGAGCCTCCTCGGTATCCGGGTTCTTGTGAATGTACTTGGCGATGTCTTTTATGGCGGTCATATCAGATCTCACTAATAATCAGTTCCACCGAGATCATAGCCATAATTTCCATGGCCATGGTTACACTTTCATGACAACACGACCTGCCTGGCGGGGCGCATTAACCAAAGCGCCCCGTAATGTACTCTTCAGTCTTTATGACCTTCGGCTTAACGAACAACTCATCCGTCTTGCCGAACTCGACCATGTCGCCCAAGTACATGAAGGCAGTAAAGTCAGAGATCCGTGCAGCCTTCTGCATGTTGTGGGTCACGATGGCAATCGTGTACTCATGCTTGAGTTCGTTAATCAACTCTTCAATCTTCGCCGTCGAGATCGGATCGAGGGCGGATGTCGGCTCATCGAACAAGACGATCTCCGGTTTAACCGCAATCGTCCGAGCAATGCACAAACGCTGTTGCTGGCCTCCCGACAAAGACAAGCCCGACTGCAACAATTTATCCTTGACCTCATTCCACAAGGCACCCTTTTTGAGCGCCCACTCAACACGGGCATCCATCTCGCTCTTAGAAAGGTTCTCGTACAAACGAACCCCGAAGGCAAGATTGTCGTCAATGGTCATCGGGAACGGGGTCGGCGTCTGGAACACCATGCCGATCTTGGCACGCACCAAATTCACATCATGCTTCTTATCGAGCAGATTCTTGCCTTGGAACAGAATCTCGCCCTCTGCGCGCTGACCCGGATAGAGGTCATACATCCGATTAAAGGTACGCAGCAAGGTGGATTTGCCGCAACCAGACGGGCCAATAAAGGCCGTGACATGACGGTGGGCAATATCCAGGTTGATGCCCTTCAAACCCTGAAAACTACCGTAGAAAAAATTCAGATTGCGTACCTTCAAGGCGATGGCCAATGCGCCCAACTCCACCGTTGCGGATTCCATCATCGAAGACTCCATCATTGCTTAAGATCCGTCTGGCGGAACAAGATGCGGGTGCCAATGTTGATTGCCAGAACCATCAAGGCAATCAACAACGCCCCGCCCCAAGCCAATTGCTGCCAGTTTTCATAGGGGCTCATGGCGAACTGGTAGATCACCACCGGCAGGTTACCCATCGGTTGAGACATATCCAGGTTCATGAATTGATTGTTCAACGCCGTAAAGAGCAAAGGCGCAGTCTCACCTGTAACGCGGGCAATCGCCAGCAAAACACCCGTCACAACACCCGATTTGACCGCCCGCAGAGTAACGTCCAAAGAAACCTTCCAACGCGGCGCACCCAAGGAAAAGGCCGCCTCGCGCAAGGCGGTCGGCACCAGCAGAAGCATGTTCTCGGTCGTGCGCAGTACCACCGGAATCGCAATCAAGGACAAGGCGGCCGAACCAGCCCACCCCGAGAAGCCGCCTAAAGTTGCGACCGCCAGGGCATACACAAAGAGGCCAATTACGATGGATGGTGCCGACAACATGATGTCGGTAATAAATCGCGTGATCTTTGCAAAACGCGAACGGTCGCCGTATTCGGCCAAGAAAATGCCCGCCAGAATACCGATCGGAGTGGAAACGAAGGTTGTCACGCCCAGCATCAACAAACTACCCACGATCGCATTGGAAAGGCCACCGCCCTCGCTCCCTGGCGCGGGGGTATCTTGTGTAAAGAAATCCCCATTCAGTGCCGCAAAACCATTTGAAATCAAGGTCCACAGAATCCACAACAAAGCCGTGAGACCAAAGGCCATGGCGAACATGGAGAGCAGAATGCCGATACGGTTAGTCCAGACGCGGCGAGTGTAAAGTGTATTGGCCATTATGAATCTCCGTTAATGACCCGCTTTTGCGCGACCGCGTGCAATCAGCCAATTCGATGCTGCCAACACCAAGAAGGTAATCAAAAACAGCACCAGACCCAAGGCGAACAGGGACGATAGATGCAATCCAGGTGACGCCTCGCCAAACTCATTGGCCAAGGTCGATGCGATTGAAGTGCCGGGCGAAAATAGGCTACCGGTAATGCGGTTGGCATTACCGATAACAAAGGTCACCGCCATCGTTTCACCCAGGGCTCGACACAGCCCAAGAATGATGCCGACACTCACGCCGACGCGGGTATAGGGCAAAACAATGCGCGTTACCACCTCCCATTGGGTACACCCCACGCCATAGGCAGATTCTTTCAGGACCGGCGGGGTGGTTTCGAACACATCGCGCATCACCGAAGCGATAAAGGGAATCACCATCAGGGACAGGACCAAGCCAGCCGTCAGGATGCCAATCCCCATCGGAGCACCCGCAAACAGGCCGCCCAAACCAGGGATGCCCCCAAATACCGCTTGCAGGTGCGGCTGGACATGCTCAGCAAAAATAGGGGCAAACACAAACAGGCCCCAAATCCCGTACACGATGGACGGAATACCCGCCAAGAGCTCAACGGCCGTTCCGAGCGGTCGGCGCAACCAAATTGGACAGGTCTCGGTCAGGAACAAGGCAATGCCAAAGCTAACGGGGACCGCGATCAAGAGCGCGATAATTGAGGTCACCAAGGTGCCGTAGATCGACATCATGGCCCCAAATTGCTCATCAGGCACATTCCAGACATTGGACCAAACAAACGACGCACCGAAGGCGCTCAGACTCGGATACGCCTCGATGCTCAAAGAAGCCAAGATACCCACCAGTGTCAGGAGCACCGTCAATGCAAAAAACTGGGTTACGCCATGAAAAAGGCGATCTTGGCGACGAAAAACAGCCACCCGACCGGCATGAAGGTCAATGGACTCCGGCATCGCTCTGCTTCCTGTCATTGGGTTACCCAGTTCGATCATTGCCTACAAAATTGTTCACCATTTTCGGGACACACACAGAGATGCGCCCTGAAAATGGCCCATGGATCGATGCCACGGGGCCCATCCATTACTTGATATTCTTCATCTCGGCTTCAACCATCTTCACCACATTAGCGGGTAGTGGTACGAAACCCAAATCCTTGGCCATTTTCTGGCCATTTTTCAACGACCAAGTAAAGAAATCGACCACCCCCTTCTGACGCGACGCATCTGCACCTTTTTTATAGACCAACATGTAGGTAGCGCTGGTGATGGGCCAAGCATTCTTGTGGGTCTGATCAAGCAGATCGGGGGCCATGCCCTTGACCTTGAAGTCAGCGCCGACGGCGGCATCAGCCACAGCATCCTGGTTGGGGACGATGTAATTGCCGGCCTTGTTCTTCAATGCGACGAAATTCATCTTGTTATTCATGGCATCGGCGATATCCACATAACCGATGGCACCCGCGATCTTCTGCACATTGGCCGCCACGCCCGGATTGCCCTTGCCGCCCACGCCGTTCACAGGCCAATTCACCGTGTTACCGGCCCCGACATCGCGCATGAAAGCCATGGACTGTTTGGCCAGATAGTGAGAGAACACAAAGGTGGTACCAGAACCGTCGGAACGATGGGCGACCGTGATAGGCAGGTCGGGCAATTTAACGCCAGGGTTTAACTTGGCGATGGCTGGATCGTTCCACTTCTTGAGCGCGCCTCGGAAGATATCGGCAGCAGTAGCGCCATCCAGCTTCAACTTGCCGGACTCGATGCCAGTCACATTGGTAACGATAGTGACGCCACCCATGACGGTGGGAACCTGAACCAGGCCGGCCGCATCTAAATCGGCCGCTTTCAGGGGCGCGTCGGTGCCGCCAAAATCGACGGTTTTGGCCTTGATCTGCTTGACGCCGCCAGAAGAGCCGATGCCCTGATAGTTGACATGGTTGCCAGTGGCGACTTTGTAGCCCTCGGCCCATTTGGTGTAAATGGCGTAGGGAAAGGTTGCGCCAGCACCGGTGATATCAGCAGCCTGGGCAGAATGAGCGCCATAAGCGCCTACAGCGAACAAAGCGACAACGGTGTTCAAAAATTGGGCTTGACGCATGATTTCTCCTATGGGGTGGAAACAATTCAAGTGGAACCCTTAGAATCGTACGCGTCTAATGTTACAGAACTGTGACCGACTGATGAACCCTTTGCAAGCCCGAAGCGTATCTGATCCTCGACCTCAGAAACGAGACCGCGCCGGTTACGGGTCCCGGCCGCAATCGGCATCATAAACACGATCTCTGCCGTAAATGGTTCGGCACAGGCGATGCGCCAGAGCGATTTTACGAGCGTCATCTCGCCGTAATACGCAGGAATTTCGGTACGCTGGCCCTGGGCATCCAGGTAGCGGACTGATGCCGGGAAGATGTTCGCATTTGACTGGATAACGGGTTCCAGCAGTGCCGAACGGAAGGGCAGAACCTGATCGCCAGCCGTCGTAGTTCCCTCCGGGAAGAGCGCCAGACATTCGCCCTCCGCCAACAGGGACGCAATCGTCGCGTTCATCTTTCGGATGGCCGATCGTTTTTCTCGGGCCAAAAACAAAGTCCCTGCCTGCGCGGCCAACCAGCCAAACAAAGGCCAGCGCGCAATATCCGCCTTAGCGATAAAACGACAGGGCAAGACACTATGCAAGAGATGAATGTCTAACCAAGAAATGTGGTTAGCAACGATCAGCGCCCCATTGCCGCGCAGGCGGGGTGCACGGCCATGAACGACCAAGCGAATCCCCATCAGACGCACCATCCCGGACGACCAACGGGTCACTCGGCGCCCCTGCTCCAAACGATCCAGACGCGGAAACAACAACGCAACCGTCATCGCACCCACCAGCAAATGCCAGGCAAGACGAAGCAAACGCAGCCACGCCCTCAACACAACAAGGCGAAACATCGACTCTTAAGCCCTCAGCGCGTCAGAAGGTGATGAGCATACACCAAGCTCAGGTTCTTCATCGGCAGGAGGATCGATAACCGACATTACCACTGGGTCGCCATCCGCCAACAGCCATTGACTCTGGCACATTAATTCTATTATTCTAATAATATGAAAATAACATCCGGTAACCCCACCCAAAATAACGTAACCGACTCCAGGGCACCTCATATCGTCGTCGCCTTGGCCGCTCTGGCACAGGAAACTCGCTTGCACCTTTATCGACTCTTGGTGCAAGCGGGCCCCGCAGGACAAGTCGTCAACCAATTGATCGAAGCGATGCAGATCCCATCGGCAACCCTGTCGTTTCACCTGAAATCGTTGACTCATGCCAACCTGATCGTACCCCATAGCGAAGGCCGCTTCATTCGCTATCGTGCCGATTTCACCGCCATGCATGGCTTGATTGATTTTCTGTCTGAAAACTGTTGCGGCAGCGAACGCAGCCGTTGCGCACCGGCCGGCAACGACGCATCCGAAACCGCCACTTCATCTTGTTCGAAAGGCCATTGTGTATGACCCCCACTGTTCTCGTACTGTGCACCGGCAACTCCTGCCGTTCCCAGATGGCCGAAGCACTACTCAACCACGATCTCGCCGGACAGGTCCACGCGATCTCAGCGGGCACCAAGCCACAGCCCAAGGTTGCCGATAGCGCCATCGCCGCATTGAAGGAAGCCGGTTTAAACACCGAAGGGCTGTACCCGAAGGATATTGACGCGGTGATGAACGAAAACATCGATCTGGTGGTGACCGTGTGCGACAACGCCAGAGAAATCTGCCCGATCTTCCCGCGCTCGGTGAAGCGTATCCACCTGCCATTCCACGACCCGCACGGTGAACCGCTGGAAAACTTCCTCAGCGTGCGCGACGACATCCGCGCACGATTGATTCCGGCGATGCGCGAGCACTTTGGTCTTTGACACCCATTCAACCCGAAGAGACAACCATGTCAGAAAAAGTATTCAACCTACTGTGCCTGTGCATGGCCCTGTTCGCCAATCCGGGGCTGGCCCAAGCCGCCGAGTTCACACCCAAAGCCGAAAAAGTCGTCGATAACGTCTACGCCCTCATCGGCCCGCTGGGCCAGCGCAGTGCAGAGAACGATGGCTCCAACGCCAACTTCGGCTTCATTATCACCGCGCAAGGTGTCATCCTGATCGACTCCGGCGCCAGCAAACTTGGCGCGGAGAAGATTGAAAACGCTATCCGCGCCATCACCCCCCAACCGGTACGCTGGGTCATCAACACCGGCAGCCAGGATCACCGCTGGCTGGGCAACGACCATTTCGCCAACCAAGGTGCACAGCTCATTGCCCTAAAACGCACCGCCACCACGCAAGCCGAATTTGCCACACAACACATGCAGAGGCTGGCCGGCTTCCTCGGCGCGCGTCTCGACGGCACAAAACCCCTGCCAGCCACCACGCGACTCGACGATGCTAACGCCACGCTCGAACTCGGCGGCGAAACCCTAACCCTGCGCTATACCGACGCACATTTCCCGGGCGATGCCTGGGTCTGGCTGCCCAAGCACAACACAATGTTCACCGGCGATCTGGTTTATGTGGATCGCATCCTTGGCGTATTACCCTGGTCCAGCGTGAAGAACGGCCAGAGGGCCGGGCAGGCCTTGATCACACTCAACCCCAAGTACATCGTACCTGGACATGGCCGCGTTACAGATCTGGCGCAGGCCAAACGCGAGTCGCTAGATTACGAGGACTTCCTTGCCGACATCATTGGCAAGGCTGCGCGTGACATGGCATCACTACCCGACACCCTAGCGAAATATACCAACTTGCCACAATTCAAGCACCTGTACAATTTCGGCGATCTGCACCGGGCGAATATGAATCGGGCGTTTGTGGAGTTCGAGTCCGCACCATGACCCCACAACTGCAATCCACCCTCACCTGTCCCCAATGTGGCCATGTCGAAACCGAGACCATGCCGACCGATGCCTGCCAGTGGTTTTATGAATGCAAAGCGTGCGGCACGCTGCTGAAACCAAAACCCGGCGATTGCTGCGTATTCTGCTCCTACGCTGACATTCCCTGCCCGCCCATCCAGCTTGAGCGCAATGACCGCAACAACGGTTGTTGTGAATGCTGCGGGAGCTGATGCCATGTTCGACACCCTCGCCGCCTTCCTCGTCTTCAATCTCGCCAGCCAAGCATCTACATCGCAGCTCGGCGCTGCGCTGCATTTCTTCGTCATGGATGTCGTGAAAATCCTAGTGCTTCTAACCACAGTGATCTATCTGATGGGCTGGCTGCGCGCGCTATTCACCCCGGAACGGGTGCGCGCGCTGATGAAGGGCCGCAGCGGCCCCGGTGCACGCTTGATGGCCGTGGGCCTGGGTGCGGTCACACCCTTTTGTTCGTGCTCGTCCATTCCGCTGTTCATCGGCTTCGTCGAGGCAGGCATTCCGCTGGGTGTGACGCTGTCGTTCCTGATTGCCAGCCCAATGGTCGATCTAGCGGCGATCGCCGTATTGATCGGGATTATCGGCTGGAAAATAACACTCATTTATATCCTGACCGGCATCAGCATCGCCTTTGCCGGCGGCTACATCCTGCAAGCCTTCAAGCCGGAACGCTGGGTGGAAAATTATGTCTGGCAAATACACATGGGTGACGCGCAAATCGAAGCGGAAGAAATCACCCTGCGCGCCCGCCACGACTACGCATGGCGTGAAGTGCGGCAGATCGTCGGTCGCATCTGGAAGTATGTGGTCATCGGCGTCGGTGTCGGTGCGCTTATCCACGGCTATGTTCCGGCCGACTTTGTCGCCCGTATTGCCGGTGACGGCAGCGTGGTGTCTGTCATCGTTGCCGTACTGGTGGGCGTGCCCATGTATTCCGATGCAGTGGGCATCATCCCGGTGGCTGAAGCGCTGCTCGGAAAGGGCGTGCCGCTCGGCACCGTGCTGGCGTTCATGATGGCGGTGATCGCATTATCGCTGCCGGAAATGCTGATTTTGCGCAAAGTGGTGAAATGGCCGCTGCTCGGCATCTTCTCCGCTTATCTCACCACCGCCTTCATCGGCGTTGGCGTTCTGTTTAATGCCTTGAGAACTGTCTTATGAGTGCTCTCCATCCCTCCATCGTTGCACTGGTCTCGCTGGCCGCCAACATCGCCTCGAACCACCCGAAACAAGGGCTATGTCAAGTCGACCAACTGAAGAAATATGGCGTGTCGAAAGATCAGATCGACAGCGTGATCGAGATTGCCCGCCATATCCGCGACGAAGCCTCTCAGGCGCTGGATGCGAAATTCGACGAGGCCTATGCCAAAGCGATACAGCCTACGAAACCGAAACTCAAGCCTGACCCATTCGCCAACATCGCGGCGGTGGAAGGTAGTGCGTGTTGCACGCCAACAAAATCCGGCCAGTCCTGCTGCTGAGGCCGACCATCGCGAGCAAGCTCGCTCCCACAAAAAATACATCATGCAAGCAACCGACCAAGACAGCATCCGCCAACAAGTGCGCAGCGCCTATGCGGCAGTGGCCAACACCGCCTCATCCCGTTGTGCCACCGCCCCCACGCCGGCCGGCGGTTGCTGCGTACCATCCGAGCAATCCGTCGTTGGGCTGTTGTCGCGCGGCATCGGCTACAGCGCGGATGAAACCGCCGCCGTGCCGGAGGGCGCAAACCTGGGTTTGGGTTGCGGCAATCCGCAGGTCATCGCGGCACTGAAGCCAGGCGAATGCGTGCTCGACCTGGGCAGTGGCGCAGGCTTCGACTGCTTCCTCGCCGCACGCGCGGTCGGCCCGCAAGGCCGGGTCATCGGCGTCGACATGACGCCGGACATGTTGTTGAAGGCGTGCACCAATGCAGTCAAGGGTGGCTATCAAAACGTCGATTTCCGCCTAGGCGAAATCGAACGCCTGCCGGTGGCCGACACCAGCGTCGACGTCATTATTTCCAACTGCGTGATCAACCTATCGCCGGACAAGGCGCAGGTGTTCCGCGATGCGTATCGCGTGCTGAAACCCGGAGGCCGCCTGGCGATATCAGACATCGTCCTCACCGCCGAACTGCCGGCCGACATGAAGGCGGAGGTCGCCCTCTACACCGGCTGCGTCGCCGGCGCCGCCGATGTACCGACGCTGACCGCCATGCTCGCAGCCGCTGGTTTCGTGAATATCCGTATCACCCCCAAGGACACGAACCGCGAGTATCTCGCGCAATGGGCGCCGGGGCGCGGGATTGAGAACTACATCACCTCGGCCAACATCGAGGCAATTAAACCAACCAATTTCCTCCCTCTCCCTCTGGGAGATGGCATTAAACAAAATCAGGATAAGGAAAACCCATGAAAAACATCAAAATTCTCGGCAGCGGCTGCCGCAACTGCCAGACCACCTACCAGTTGATCCAGGAAACCGCGAAGGCGCGCGACATCGAGATCGAACTGGAGAAGATCGAAGACATGGCCACCATCCTCGGCTACGGCGTCATGAGCACACCCGGGGTCGTCCTCAACGGCAAGGTCGTGCACGCGGGTAGCGTACCGGATCGAAACAAGGTCGAAGGTTGGCTGAGCGGTAACACATAGCCCGACACACCGAACGAATTAACACTCATGAATCCGCTACAACGCGTGCGCCGGAAGATCTTCGAGTCGCCCCCAGTCCTTGCGGGCGCGTTGTATTGCCACCGCCTCATCTCGACCCAAAGAACACCATGCTCAATGCCCACATCATCACGATCGTGAACCAAAAAGGTGGATCCGGAAAGACCACCCTGACCATGCTTCTGGCCGGCGCTCTGGCTGACACCTATGCCAAAGTGCTAGTGGCTGACACCGACCCACAAAACTCATCCATGTTCTGGGCCAACCGTAGCGCCCACTTCCCTGCCGAAGTGAAGGATTTCTCGCAGGCGCCTGAGAAACTCACCAAGCGGATTGGCAAGCGAATCGAGGAATGCGAATTCATCCTGATCGACTGTCCGCCCCATGCCTCGGCCCCGGCTACCGAAAACGCCTTGGCCATATCACACCTGGCCCTCATTCCACTCAACCCATCGCCTCTTGATCTGCATGCCAGCCTGGACATACGCGAAACCATCGCCAAGGCAACGCCGCCCTCAAGGCCCGTCTGGTACTCAACCAGGCCCAGCCTCAAACACGCATGACACAAGATCTTGAGATCGCCCTGACACAATTCGGGATTCCGCTCATGAAGGCGCAGCTGCACCAGCGCACCGCCTATCGGCAATGCGCCCTGCATGGACAGACCATCGGTAGCAAGAAGCTCTCCTCACCGCTGGCGGCACTGGAAATCGCCGCCCTCAAGCGCGAAGTACTGCAGGTATTAAAGCTGCAGAAGGACTGAAGCAGCCCCTCCGTATCTGCCCGACGAGTTCGTTCGGGCACGCGTTCAAAACGCCCCCTTTGATGCCTCCATTTAGACAGGACGCACACGAAACGGGCAAGTCAAGACTAGTCGTGCGTTATGTTGTCGCCTTGGTACGCACAACTCCAGCGATCCGTTCGGCAGCCGCCTGCACCGCTGCCGCGTCGATCCCTTCGGCCATCACCCGCACCAGCGGTTCAGTGCCAGAAGCACGCAGCAGAATGCGGCCCTGACCAGCAAATGCGGCGTCTTCTGCCTCGGCGGCAGCAACCACGTCAGGGTGTGCAGCCAAATCGCGCGGCGCCTTCACATTGATCAGCACCTGCGGCCACAACGAGCAGTCGGCCACCAGTTCGGACAGGCTTTGCCCGGTACGGCGCAACGCCACCAGCACTTGCAGGGCAGAGACAATGCCATCACCCGTGGTATGGTGGTCCAGGCACAGCAAATGGCCAGAACCTTCACCGCCCAACATCCAGCCACGCGCCTGCATACGCTCCAGCACATAACGGTCACCCACCTTGGCGCGCTCGAAATCCAGGCCCAGGCCACGCAACGCCTGCTCCACCGCACCATTGGTCATCTGCGTGCCCACCACTCCCTCCACCGTTTCGCCGGCAGCCAGGCGACTCTTGGCCATGAGATAGAGCAAGCGATCGCCATCGACAATCTCGCCGTCGGCGTCGCACATGATCAACCGGTCGCCATCCCCATCCAGCGCAATGCCCAGATCGGCGCCATTGGCACGCACCGCATCAACCATCAGTTCAGGATGCGTCGCGCCACAACCGGCATTGATATTGAAGCCGTCTGGTTGATTGGCAATGGCGATCACCTCGGCACCCAATTCGTGCAACACCGGCGGTGCGACATGGTAGGTTGCCCCGTTAGCACAATCGACGACGATGCGCAGGCCCTTAAGATCCAGCTCATACGGGAAGCTGCCCTTGCAAAACTCGATGTAGCGGCCTGGCGCGTCGTCCAGTCGCTTGACCTTGCCAATCAATCGCGCCTCTGCGGTGATCAGTGGCTTGTCGATGGCCGCCTCGATCTCCAGTTCCACCGCATCCGGCAATTTAAAGCCATCACCCGAGAAGAATTTGATGCCGTTGTCTTCAAATGAATTATGCGAGGCCGAGATCACCACGCCGGCCGACAGGCGCAGGGCGCGTGTCAAATAGGCCACCGCCGGCGTCGGCATCGGTCCGACCAGGCGTACATCGACGCCTGCCGCTGTAAAGCCCGCCTCCAGTGCCGATTCCAGCATATAGCCAGATAGCCGCGTGTCCTTGCCAATCAGAACCATAGGGCGTGCGCCATTGTCGCGCTGTCGCGCCAATACCCGGCCTGCGGCGTAGCCAAGCTTCAAGGCGAAATCTGGTGTGATCGGCGCCTCGCCCACCCGCCCACGCACCCCGTCGGTACCGAAATACTTTCTGCTACTCATCGTGTCTTCTCCCAAATTTTCAGCGCATCCACGGTGGCTGCCACATCGTGCACCCGAACGATGGTCGCACCCTTCTCAACCGCCCGCAGTGCCGCCGCCACGCTTCCGATCATGCGATCTTCGGCCGGCCGCCCGGTGATCTCGCCAATCATACGTTTACGCGATACACCCACCAGCACCGGCGCCAACTCGGCCAAACGAGGCAGACCGTGCAACAACGCCAGATTGTGTTCCAGGGTTTTACCAAAGCCAAAGCCCGGATCGATACAAAGCCGCGAATGTGCAATACCGGCCACCTCACACGCCGCCATGCGTGCGGCCAGAAAGTCGTACACCTCAGCCACCACATCGCGGTACTGCGGCGCGTCCTGCATGCTGCGCGGCTCGCCCTGCATATGCATCAAACAAATCGCACAATCACTGTCCCGTACCGCGTCCATCGCGCCCGGGGTTTGCAAGGCACACACATCGTTAATCATGGCCGCGCCCACCGCCAGGGCCGCGCGCATCACCACCGGCTTCATCGTATCCACCGAGACCGGTACGCCGCAGCCCCGCAAGCCCTCCAGCACCGGCATGATGCGATCCAGTTCCTCATACTCACCCACCGGAGCGGCGCCTGGCCGTGTCGACTCACCCCCTATATCGAGGCTATCCGCGCCTTCGTCAATCAGGCGATTCGCCTGATCCAGTGCCTGATCAGGCGAATAAAAACGCCCGCCGTCAGAGAACGAATCGGGCGTCACATTGACGATGCCCATCACCTGCGGGCGATCGCTTTTCAAGAACACGGCCAAACGGAGGTCAGGCCTCTTCCACCGGTCGCGTAGTGGGTTCGAGAGCCGCAGGTGGTTCGCTGGCAGAGGGTTTCGAAACCGATGCCGGTTTAGGCGGCTGCGCTTGGCGGCCGGCCATGATGTCGTCGATCTGCTCGACACCAATGGTCTCCCATTCCAACAAGGCCAGGGTCATGGCCTCAATCTTGTCCCGGTTCGTTTCGATGAGCTGGCGGGCACGGGCATACTGCTCATCAACGATGCATCGCACCTCGGCATCCACCTTCTGCAGAGTCGCCTCGGACACGCTCTTGTGCGTTGTTACCGAACGACCAAGAAAGACCTCACCCTCCTCTTCGCCATACACCATGGTGCCCAGCGCGTCAGACATACCCCATTGCGTCACCATGCGTCGCGCCAAATCGGTCGCGCGCTGGAAATCATTGGAGGCACCGGTCGTCATCTGATTCATGAAGATCTCTTCGGCGATACGCCCCCCAAACAGTACGCAGATCGTGGATAAGAGGCGAATCTTATCTTGGCTGTAACGGTCCTCGGTCGGCAACTGCATGGTCACACCCAAGGCACGGCCGCGCTGAAGGATGGTGACCTTGTGAACCGGATCAGTCTTCGGTAACAAGCGGGCAACGACAGCATGGCCAGACTCATGATAAGCCGTATTCTTGCGCTCTTCTTCCGGCATGATCATCGAACGACGCTCGGCACCCATCATGATCTTGTCCTT
>SXRG01000119.1 GCA_005793645.1 Burkholderiales bacterium | reverse complement strand
TGAAATCCATTCAGGCTGTTCGCCACCCGATGGATACACGACTACAATCACTTCCGCCCTACATGGCTTTGGGTGGCATCATTCCGAAACAGCGGTAATGTTCCTTGAACACGCCGTTGCTAAAAATGGGCGGATTACCCTGCCGCGTCATCCGTCGAGGAAGCCGGTAATCACCAGCACGAGCAGAACCAGACCGATGGCAATCAGTGTCAGGCCGAGGATCACCGATCCCTTGCGCATCTGCGGCGAAGGGGCATCCACCAGATACTTCTGCAGTTCGCCCGAATCGACCATGCGCTGGTAATGCGCGGGGTGATCGTGGCGGAATTCTCCCAGCGACTGCGAGCCCGTGAACATCACCACATCCGGTGGCGGCAGCTTGTCGGGACGGAAATGGTTGTTGAAAAAGTGCACCGTAAAGAGGAACACAGCCGCCAGGAAGGCTTCTTCGCCATGCACCAGCGTACCGACATTGAACACCCATCCCGGTAGGTATTGCGCGGTGATATGTGGGAAAGCCAGCATCAAGCCACTCCAGCCGATCACATTCACGCCCCAGAATACTGCCCAGTAGTCAAACTTCTCGTAGTAGGCCCAACGCTCGAACATCGGCTTCGGCCCCTTGCCGAAGAACCATTTGAACATGCCGACGCAATCCGCCAAATCCTTCCAGTTGGGGACCAGCGAATCCGGACCGAACCAGCGGAAGGTCTTGCTGCGCAGGAGTTTCTGCATCACATAGACAAAGTGGATCATGAAGATGGCGATGAACAGCGCAGCCGCAATGCGATGGATCAGGCCCAGCATCTTCGGCCCACCCAGCAGGGTAGCAGCGGTGGGAGCCCAGAAACTTTGCGCGAACAGGGCGGTCGTGCCGCTCAGCACCAGCGTCATGGTCACCAGCGCGAAGAGCAGGTGCATGATCCGCCAACCCGCGTGGAAGCGCCGGAAGTGCTGCTGCTTCTCGTCCAGTTGCAGGCCCTTGGTATCGACGCGATGGTGCGGCTTGCTGGCCTTGCGATCCTGCCATTCGCGGTAATACCAGAGCGCGGAATGCAGCCAGAAGAAGGCGAAGACACCAATCAGCAAGGCGATCATGAACTTCGAGGCGATGTACATCTCGGGGTACTTCTTGAGATCATGAGTATTGGCGTGCGGACCAAACGAGGCAAACCCAGGCGTCGCATCGTGCATGCCCGGCTTCTTGTCGCTGTGGCATTTCGTGCAGGTCTTCATGCGGTTCTTCGGATGAACCTTCGATTTCGGATCATCGGCGGCACGAATCCCGTGACTATCGTGGCAGTCGGCACACTTGGCCGTGTAAGCCCCGCCCAGGCGATTGACCTGGCCGTGATAGGTGTCGGAATAACTCTTCAGTGCTTCCTTGTGGCAATCGCCGCAGGTGTTGACATTGCCAAGCTTGAATTTTTCGGAGGATGTATTGATGACCTGATGGGCGGAATGGCAATCGGTGCACACCGCCCCTTTCATGTTGTTCTTGTCGAGTACTTCCTCGCCGTGGACAGAGGCAGCATAGGATTCCAACTGGTCCTCGTGGCATTTCGCGCCGCAGGTATCGGGAATTTCCTTGTGCCAGGCGGTACGGCGCCCGGTTCCCTTGGGTGGCACATTGAAGTCATGCGAGCCATGGCACTCCTCGCAGCTTGCCTTGGCTTTGTCCGGGTTATCTTCATCGGGTCGGGCGTGGAAAGAACGCTTGTAGTCCTCGATGTTCTTGACGACCACCCCAAGACGTTCTTTTTCCTGCGCCTTGCCTTGCTGTTTGACGGCTTCCCAGAGGCTTTCATGGCAACTGACGCAATCGGGCGGCTTTACCGCCGGGTTCTTTTGGTGTCGGGCCTGGTTGTCCGTGATGTTGGTGTGGCAGGCCACGCATTGCATCTCGGCATGGACGCCTTTGCCAAACTTGCGCAGATCAACATGACTGAGCGCCCTCCTCTCCCCATCCTTACCGGATACGTCAATCTTCGACTTCTTGCTGTCATGACAACCGAGGCACCTCGTATTGTCGAGCGACGAAGCAGGCATCCGGGCCTGGGCCGGGGCCATGCCCAGCAGGACGAACAGTACAACGAACATCCCCGCAACCGTCAGGGAGGAGCGCCTCGGTGCTTGCGTCATGCGTCAGTCTTTCAGCGGGTGAGCATCCATTTGGCGACGGCGGTTTGCACCGCAACATCCTTGGTATCGATGACCTTGTGATCCTCTTCGGTGCCATCGTCAAGCTTGACTTTGCCGCCCTTCGTCATGTGCTTGAGGGCTTCCTTCTCGTTGAGCTTCTTCTCTTTGTACTTCGCCGATATTTTTGCCAGCGAGGGGCCTTTCTTGGCCTTGGTGGCATGGTGACACTTGTGGCAATCGTTTTCCTTGAAAATCTCTTCGGCATCAACCGCGAATGCGGGGACGGACAGACCCAGGCCGGCGACGGCTGCAACGGTGATGAGGGCACGAGGCATCATTTTGTTTTCTCCATGTGAGTTGTGTGAGCGGCGAAACCCAGGCGGCCCGACTCAACGAAGTACCGCCCGGCATTCGCCGGGCGGTACATGTCGGACCTTCGGGTAATCAGTTCAGTTTGACTGCCTGGATATCGGCTTTGGTACCAATGCCCAACGTCTTGGTATAGGACACGTGGTGGCCGCGACCGGTCATCTTGTCGTCATGCACGGCGAAGCCAACGTTATAGACATTGCCGACCTTGATCGTTTTGTCATCGTCATTGACCAAGCCGAGCGGACGGACGAACACGACCGTTTGCAGACCGTCCTTCCATGTGCTGAAAGCCTTGTTGTCGGCGGCGGACCCCTTGGCATCCTCGGCGCTCAACACATACTGCGGCAGGATGTCGCCCTCCTTCCAACCGGCATTCGGGTCAAACGGCACGGCGTTGACGCCCTTGATCAGGATCAGCTCTTTCTTGCTGCCGTAATCGTTTGCCGCAAAAGCCTTGCCGCCAAACTTGGCTGGATCAAACATGAACTTCGGCTGCTTGGTCTTGCTGTCCATGTTCGAGGCAAAATGGTTCGATCCCTTGTCGAAGTTGCGATACTCGAGCACATAGCCATCGTCTGCACCACCGGCCTTGTCGCTGCGATGGGCGCGCCACTGCATCAGATCGACGAACCCGCCGCTGGCCTTGATCTTCGCAATCTCATCGAGCGACTTGCCGCTACGCCAATCATTCACATCGGTGCGGCTGGCAGGAAGATATTTGCGCACATCGGACTTCTTGAGGGCCTTCATCAGCTCATTGGCCTGCACCTCTTCCTTCGTCCCCTCTTTCTGCATTTCACGCTCGCCATCGTGGCAAGTCAGCCAGCATCCCTGATTGGCGAAACCGGGTACCTTGCCGTCATCGAGCATGATGTTCAAGCGGTTCTCATAAACCGCCGGGGTCTTGCCGGCCACTACGTTCTTGTCAAGACGCATGGCGCCGAAGGCTTTCCATTCCTTGCCATCGAAACGATAGCCGGGATAGTCGTTGCCGGGATGGTTCGGATTGTTGGTCTTGTACTGGAAGCGCAGATAAGCATTCTTGTCGTCGTAGGCGGCTTGCACCGTCATGTCGATGTGACCATTCTTACCCTTGAGCGCGGCCGCTTGCGGCTCAAGCGGATGCTTGCCATTGAGAATCTTGGCGCCCTGGCGCTGCTCTTCCTTGGGATCGTCGTGGCAGGAGGTGCAGGCATCGCCACGCGCGGTTTCCTTTGCGGCGCCTGCATGTGCCTCGCTGCGTAACCACTGGTAGGAAGACTGGCCCGGATAGAACAAAGTCACCTTGGTGGCTGGCACCTTGTTCCAGTCGACGGCCGGGCCGGGGCTCATCGACGCGCAACCGGCTGCAATTGTGGTAACGGTAGTAGCGCCGATTATCCATGCGGTTTTATTCATAATAAGCCCCCTGATGTTGATCACGAAATTGACTCTGTCATAGAAAGTTGGGTTGTGCAACTTCTTTTCTGTAAAAGCTCGCAGACGATTCTATTGGGATGAAATCAGTCTTTCAAGTTGAGATAGATCTTGCCGGTCATCCAGTCCTCATCGCACCCGGCCAGCAGGGTGGAGACATGAATAATTGGTGAATAATTGGGGTCAGACCACGATAATGGCTTTATGTGAAATCCATTCAGGCTGTTCGCCACCCGATGGATACACGACTACAATCACTTCCGCCCTACATGGCTTTGGGTGGCATCATTCCGAAACAGCGGTAATCTTCCTTGAACACGCCGTTGCTAAAAATGGGCGGATTACCCAGCGGCTGGCCATGGCCGCATAGCTCTACTTTTGAACCCTCTGAAACTGGGGGAATTACCTCAACATTTCTGTCGCGCCATGTACGAGTCTAAAAGTCAGCCGCCCATACCTCGCGCAAGCTTCGCTCGGCGACTGGGCGTTCATCTTGGGTTGGCAATCTGCCTGCTTCTAGTGTCGTTGGGCGCTGGTATGGTCGGTTATGTTCAGCTTGAGCGTCTTTCTTGGATGGACGCATTTCTAAACTCAGCCATGCTCCTGGGCGGCATGGGTCCAGTTAATCTGCCACAGACAGAGGGCGGGAAGCTTTTTGCCGGCATCTATGCCCTCTATGCGGGTCTGGTTTTCATCGTCACTGCGGCCTTGGTGTTTACGCCAATCCTGCATCGTGTCATTCATCACTTTCACTGGGACGAGAAGTTCTAGGGATGGGTTAGTTCGTCAATCCGGTTGCGCCACCCATCGTGAAAAAGGCGTTTTTTCAGGGTTTGTGTGCTTCCAGTTCCAGGCTGGCGGCGAGGGTGGCCAATCGGGCGAGTACGCTGTAGGTGTAAAAACGGTTGACTGTGGCGTCCGGTTGGGCCGAGCCGTCGGGGAGCGAGCAGGCTTCTTCAAACGCGAGTGGTACGAAGTGCATGCCGGGGGCGTTGAGGTTTTGATCTTCACCGCGTTGGGTGTGGACGCGGTAGAAACCACCGATGACGAAATGGTCGAGCATATAGATCACGGGTTCGGCGGTGGCGCCGTTGATGCCCTCGTAGGTCGGAACGCCTTCTTGAACCAGAACCTGATCGACGGCCAGACCTTCTTTGATGACGGCCATCTTGTTGCGCTGGCGTCGGTTGAGTTCGATGGCTTCTTCTGGTGATTTGACGGTCATGATGCCCATGCCATAGGTGCCGGCATCGGCCTTGACTACGACATAGGGGTCACGCTGGATGCCGTATTGGGCGTATTTGACGCGGGTTTCGGCCAATACGGTTTCAATGCTGGTGGCGAGGCAGTCCATGCCGCTTTGGCTGTGAAAATCGACGGCGCCGCAGTAGGAAAAATAGGGGTCGATTAGCCAGGGGTCGACATCAATCAGGGTAGCGAGTTCTTTGGCTAGATGCGCGTAGGCGCGGAAATGTTGTGATTTGCGGCGTGTCGCCCATCCCGCATGCAGTGGTGGCAGCAGTGTTTGTTCGAGCCCACACAGAAGGTCGGGCACGCCCGCCGAAAGGTCGTTGTTGAGTAGGATGGCGCAAGGGTCGAAGTCGGTCAGACACAGGCGATTGCCTACGCGTTGGATGGGTTCCAGGCGCAATGCCCCGCCGTTTGGCAGGGCTAGTTCAAGCGGTTCTGTCAGGTTAGGGATCAGGCTACCGATACGCACCGTGAGACCTGTTTTGGTCAGAATATTGGCCAGTGCCGCGACATTTTGCAGGTAATGTCCGTTGCGAGTGTGGTTTTCGGGGATCAGTAACAGGCGCTGCGCTGAGTTGCACAGCTTTTCTACCGCGATTTGTGCGGCTTGTACGGCCAGCGGCAGGAAGCTGGGGTTGAGGTTGTTAAAACCACCGGGGAATAGGTTGGTATCGATTGGGGCGACCTTGAAGCCGCCGTTACGCAGGTCCACTGAGGAATAGAACGGTGCGGGGTGTAATTTCCACTGGTGGCGGAACCAGTGCTCGATTTCGGTTTGTGCATTGAGCACATGGCGTTCGAGGTCGAGCAGAGGGCCGGTTAGTGCGGTGGTGAGATGGGGAATCATGGGCGGTAGTGTAGCAATCAGGGTATCCTCGTGCCATGTTTGAAATTGTCTTGTATCAGCCCGAGATCCCGCCCAATACCGGAAACATCATTCGTCTCGCCGCCAACACGGGGTGTGGCCTGCATTTGGTACAGCCGCTGGGCTTTGCATTGGAGGATAAGGCCTTGCGCCGTGCGGGGTTGGACTACCATGAGTATGCGCAGGTTCGAGTGCATGACAACTGGGCGGCGGTTCGGGCGTACTTCGATGGAGGGCCGGTTGGGCGGCGTTGGTTTGCGATGACGACGCGCGGGAGCGCATCGTGTTTTGAGATGACTTTCCGACTGGGCGATATCTTTGTCTTTGGGCCGGAGACGCGGGGTTTGCCAGCCGAAATTCTGGCCGAGTTTTTACCGCAGCAGCGGCTGCGGTTGCCGATGCAGGCGAATCAGCGCAGCCTTAATCTATCCAATGCGGCGGCGGTGACGGTGTTTGAGGCGTGGCGGCAGAATGGCTTTGCGGGCGCGGTCGGGAGCGTAACATCTGCCGCCAGTCCCACGGCGGCATAGCTTCGACCTCCGCCCAAAGCCCTTGGCCTTCGGCGCGGGCGGCCCGTTCCGCTGCCGCATAGGTGTCACGATCGTCTGTCGTCTGATCTTTGGCGTAGGCACGGTAATGCCAGGCCAGGCCAGCGCGAATCAGGCTAAGACCCATATCTTCCGTGTGGACGAAGACTTGCCCGACCTGTCGTTGATAACGGTCGCGGATTTGCCAGTGCACGATAGCCGGGGCACCGAGTGCGCGGCTACGCAAAAACTCGGTGGCGGCAGGGCCGTAGGCCTGTGCTTGTTCTGGGGCATCGATCCCGAGGAGGCGAATTTTGTGGTGTGTGCCGGTGTCGTCTTCAATCACGAGGGTGTCGCCATCGC
>SXRG01000019.1 GCA_005793645.1 Burkholderiales bacterium | reverse complement strand
TACGGCAGGTCCACCTTCGAGGGCCCGATGATGTCGGTGAAGACGGTCAACGCCCTGTCGCACTACACCGAATGGAACATCGCCCATGTGCACTCCGGCGCCCTTGGCTGGGTCGCCATGATCACCATCGGCTCCATGTACTACCTGATTCCACGCCTGTTTGGCCGTGAAGAGATGTACAGCACCCGACTGATCAATGTGCACTTCTGGTGGTCCACCATCGGCGTCGTGCTCTACATCGCCGCCATGTGGATTGCCGGTGTGGCTCAAGGCCTGATGTGGCGCGCCACCAACGACGACGGCACGCTAACCTACAGCTTTGCACAGTCGGTAAACGCCATGTACCCGTTCTACTATGTCCGTCTCATCGGTGGCACCATGTTCTTCGCTGGCATGCTGCTGATGGCTTACAACATGTGGAAGACCATCGCCGCAGGCAAGGCCGTTAACGACGCCCGAATCCCTGAAGCGGTTCACGCTTAATCGGACAAAGGAGACTTGAATATGTTCTCTCACAAACTCCTAGAAAAGAACATCGGCCTGCTGATGATCCTGACCTTCATCGCCGTTTCCATTGGCGGTATGGTTCAAATCGTACCCTTGTTCTTCCAGAAATCGACCATGCAAGCGGCAGAGGGGCTCAAGCCTTACACCGCACTGCAACTGGAAGGCCGCGACATCTATGTGCGTGAAGGTTGTTACAACTGTCACTCCCAGATGATCCGTCCGTTCCGGGCCGAAACCGAGCGCTATGGCCACTTCTCGATGGCCAACGAGTTCGTCTATGACCGGCCCTTCCAGTGGGGTTCCAAACGGACCGGTCCGGACCTGCACCGCGTCGGTGGCCGCTATTCGGATGAATGGCATTATGTACACCTGATGAACCCACGTGATGTGGTTCCGGAGTCCAACATGCCGGCCTATCCGTGGCTGGAATCAGCCATGGTCGACGGGACCTCCATCCAGGCCAAGATGCGCACCTTGAAGTTGGTCGGTCATCCCTATACGGACGACGAGATTGCCAATGCACCCAAGGAACTGGAAGGCAAGACCGAGATGCAAGCAATGATTGCCTACCTGCAAGCCTTAGGTCTTGCTGCGCCGAAGGCCAAATAACCATGGACGCCGGTATCGTCGGTTCGATCATCACACTCCTGTTCTTCCTGGTGTTTGTCGCCATCATTTGGTGGGCCTACAGCACGCGGAACAAGGACAAATTCGAAGCGGCAGCGCACCTGCCCTTTGAAGAAGACCCGATCGACGATAACCGTCACGCCTGACAAGGAGAATCAAAATGATCGAATACGCTGTTCCCGACTTCGTCAGCGATTTCTGGCATTACTACATCGCTGTCCTAGCCATTCTGGGTATCCTCTTTTCCCTCTGGATCCTCAAAAGCCAGACTATAGCCAAACTCGCCCAAGGCGAAAAAGCAGAGCTACTGCACCACGCTTGGGATGGTGACCTGCAGGAACTCAACAACCCGTTGCCGCGCTGGTGGATGTGGCTGTTCTATGGCCTGATCATCTTTGGTGCCATTTACCTGGCCCTCTATCCTGGCCTGGGCAAGTTCGGCGGTATCTGGAACTGGTCCTCCGGCGCGGCTTGGAAATCTGAAAAGGACGCGACAGATGCCGAGTTCAACAAGGTCTTCGAGCCCTTCCGTGGCAAAGATCTGGCCGTCATCGCGGCCGATCCGATCGCAAATGCCATGGGCAAGCGTCTCTATCTGACCTACTGCTCTCAGTGCCACGGTTCGGATGCCACGGGCGCCGCCGGCAAGTTCCCCAACCTGACCGACAACCAATGGCTGTTTGGCGGTTCCCCGGAAGCGATCAAGGCCAGCATCAGCGGCGGACGCACGGCCGAGATGCCAGGTGGCCTGGCAGGTGACGAGCAGGGCGCCAAGGAAGTGGCTCACTATGTTCTATCCATGGGTGGCAAGCCGCATGATGCCGCCATGGCCGCTGCGGGCAAAGGAAAGTATGCCGCCTGTGCCGGCTGTCACGGCGATGATGGCAAGGGTATGCCGGATGCCAGCTTCCCCAACATCGTTGACGATGCCTGGCTCTATGGCAGCTCGGTACCTGCCATCACCGAGACCATCGTCAAAGGTCGCGTCGGCGGTATGCCGGCCCAACAGTCTGCCCTGGGAGATGACAAGATCACCCTCCTGACGGCCTACCTGATGAGCCTCGGCAAGAAATAAAAACACCCTGCGGGGCCGGGCGATACCGGCCCCGTTGGTAAAGGGGGTTAAAAACCCTTTACCAACGGGCGCGCAGAACACGGAGAGTGTGGATAATTAATGCTGTAACTGTCTTTTCCAAAGGAAGTGAAATTGAATCGGCATTCTACACAAAACCCACCGCCAGCAAACGACAAGGAGCCTGAAGAGGTTTCTTTATATGAGTCGCGCAAAAAGATCTATTACCGCGCCGTCCAAGGACTCTACAACAATTGGCGTGTCGCCTTGGTATGGCTCACGCAGATCCTCTACTTCGCCCTGCCCTGGCTAAGCTGGGAAGGTCGTCAATCCGTCCTCTTCGACCTCGGTGGACGCAAGTTCTACCTCTTCGACTGGGTATTCTGGCCACAGGATTTTATCTGGCTGGCCGCACTCCTGATCATCTCCGCCCTGGGTCTGTTCCTGTTCACAGCCATTGCCGGTCGCCTCTGGTGCGGTTACGGCTGCCCCCAAACGGTCTATACCGAGATTTTCGTCTGGATAGAACGGTTGTTTGAAGGCGATCACAAACGGCAACTAAAACTGACAGCTCAACCCTGGAATAGCGAAAAAATCCTGCGCCGAGGTGGCAAACAGCTGGCCTGGATCCTGTTCTCATTCTGGAACGGCTTCACTCTGATTGCCTACTTCACACCCGCACCCGTCCTCTGGCAAGAATTCCTCACCCTGAGCTTTGGCCCATGGGAGACCTTCTGGATCCTGTTCTATGCCTTCACAACATGGGGTTTTGCCGGTGTCATGCGCGATCAGGTCTGCAAATACATGTGTCCGTATGCCCGCTTCCAAAGCGCGATGTTCGACCTGGACACCCTCATCATCACCTATGATGCCAAACGCGGCGAACCGCGCAACGCACGCCGAAAAGGCGAAACACAGGCACAAGGGGATTGTGTGGATTGCGGGATTTGCGTCGCCGTCTGCCCGACCGGAATTGATATCCGCAACGGTTTGCAATACATGTGCATCGGCTGTGCTGCCTGTATTGACGCCTGCGACCAGGTCATGGACAAGGTCGGGTCCCCGCGCGGCCTGATCCGCTATTCAACCCAGAATGCCATCGAAGGCACCTATCCGGACAGTGAAATCAAACATCATATCTTCCGGCCACGCATCCTGTTCTATATCGCCGTCTTCAGCGCCATTCTCGCCGGCGTGGGCTACACCATGGCCGCTCGCATCCCCTTGCTGGTCGATGTCCTGCGCGACCGAAACAGCCTTTCCCGCGAAGCCCCGAGCGGAGAGATCGAGAACCTCTATCGCCTGCAAATCATCAACATGGATTCCAAGGCCCATCACTTTGAGGTTCATGCCAAGGGCATATCCGGGTTGAAAGTCACCCGTGGACAGTTGACCGAGATCCCGGCCCTAGGCACCGAAACCGTGGTCGTCACGCTGGAGGCCCCGCGCCTTTCGCTCAACCACCCGTCGACACCGATTCAGTTCGAAGTTGTCGCCCAAGATACCCCAAGCCTGCTGCGAGAAACAAAGTCGAGCTTCATCAAGTGAGGACCCTATGAGCGAAAAAAAATCCGCCTGGAAAGAACCTATGGTCTGGCTATTAGTCGTCCTACCGGCAACAGCCGTTATCGCTAGCCTGGCAACCGCCTGGATCGCCTACGATGGTGCCGACACACTCGTAAGCGAGCCCCACCACAAGGTTGGACTTGGCATAAAGGCCGGCACAGCGCCGACCCCAGCCAACAAGTAACGCCCGTATTTAACCCACGCCTGGAATCAGGTAATCATGCAAAGGAGAAGAAAGTATGGATGTCTTAATGAAACTGCTCTTCACAACCGATATCGGTTTGCTCTCACTCTTCACAATCGTGTTTCTGATTGGGATGGGTCTCTTCATCTGGTGGCGCATCAACAAGAACATTAATGAAGAAAAACGGGGCTGACCCAAAACGGGTGACCGGGTGACCCGCAGCACCCGGCTCGGCTCAAAGCAGGCTGGGGGTCATCGCCGCCAGCAAACAGGCACTGGGGAAGCTCGTTATCACCCCTCTGAAGGGAGTGGACTGTGCATTGAGCCGTAGCCAAAGTACGCCCCCCTTGCGCGCGGACAAGTTGCCGGGTTGCCCTGTGAGCAAGTGCGCGGCCAAGGCCCCCAGGGTAGGCTGGTGCCCCACGATGAGCACCTGACCAGCCACCTGAAGTGGTATGCGTTCGATGGCCCCTTCAAGCAACGCCTCTGGTGTCGCGCCGGGGGCGAACGCATTCACCGTATCAAAGGACCAACCCAGCGCCTGGGCCGTCTGTTGCGTACGCACCGCCGGGCTAACCAGAATGCGCAGCGTTGCCGGTGCTGTGGCGGGCAAGTGTTTTTTGATCCACTGAGCCATTTGCGCCGCTTGACGCTGACCTTTGGCTGTCAATGCGCGCTTAAGGTCATCCAACCCATCTTCGGCCTCGGCGTGTCGCCACAAGATCAAATCCATGCAGGCCTCTTCCTAAAGTGGCAAGAATACAAAGCTGGCCATGTTCTGCACCGTGCGGGAAATCACCCGGTTACTACTATCCTCAATAACCAGGGCCAGCAAATCCTGTGCGGCGATAAGTTTACCAAATTCACGCTCGTAGCTCAGGTTCTGAATCTCGCTGTCCATGCTGTTGGTCAGCAGGATCGGCACCACACCCTCCGCAATACGGGCGTTGGACAACTTCCAGACCGCCGTTTCAATATTGCGCGCGCTGTTATAGAGCTTCTGGGCATCGAGCTGATCGGTGATGTAAAACGCTTGCTTGTGATCATAGGCCGTCATGACCATGGCCAGCATGGCCGACATATAGGCATGCACACGATCGCCGGCAAAGTCCTCGCGGAAGGCCGCGCGGAAATCGCGCTCCCAATCCGATCGGCGCAGAACTGAGGTTTGCCAAGCCGCCAGATTCGCAAACAACTGCTCCGTCGCCACCTCCACCGAGGGCAGACCGGCCTTGCGGAATTCAGCCGGATTGCGGCGATACAGTTTCTCGGTCAATACACGCAAATGGCGTAGTGCCTCGCGCTGAGTGATCTCAGTCACCTGATCGACATCGGATTTTGCGATATTTTCAATGGCAAAACCCCGCTGGCTCTGGCCACCATCCTTGCGCTGAATGGGGCCATTGGCACAGCCTGCAAGTAACCCGACAACCAGGACAAGCGCCAAAACCCCATGATGTGATTTAACCACTACGCTCTCCTTAAGGACTACCTGGCAAATTCGCGCCCGACGGCTGGATTGTAACGACATCAACCCCGCCCACAAACCCATATCCAAGATAGACACCCCCATGCGCCTTTGATTTTTCGTTACAATTCAATCAATTACAAACAGACACCCGCATCGAAAAAGTTTATTTGCAAATAAGAACAATGGATTAGGACGGCCTAATACAGCGTGCTATCCTCGCTGCCCATCAAGTCAGTTACCCTTTCTTAATCCTTCTTTCGCAATATCCAGACTGCGGCAAATACCGCGACACCCAACTAAAAGGAACCTCGATGTCCAAGCTCGTGAAACCCCATGGCAACGGCGAACTCAAGCCACTCTTGCTCGAAGGCGCTGCACGCGATACCGAACTGGCTCGCGCCGCCTCGCTTCCCAAGGTCAAGATGTCGTCGCGTGAAACCGGCGACCTGATCATGATGGGCATCGGCGGCTTTACCCCGCTCGACGGTTTCATGACTAAGCTGGACTGGCAAGGCGTTTGTGATGGCTACAAGATGGCCAACGGCCTGTTCTGGCCGATCCCCGTCACCCTCTCTACCGACAACGGCGCCATCAAGGAAGGTGACGAGATCGCCCTGATTGATGCCGAATCCGATGCCATCATGGGTACGATGAAGGTGACCGAGAAATACGGCATCGACAAGTCCCACGAGTGCATGCAGGTGTACAAGACCACCGATCTGGCTCACCCGGGCGTCAAGATGGTGATGGATCAGGCCCAGTACAACCTGGCCGGCCCGGTCAAGGTTCTGTCCACCGGCACCTTCAAGGAAGAGTACGGCGATCAATTCATGACCCCGGCCGAGACCCGTGCGGCCTTCGAAAAGGCCGGCTGGTCCAAGATCGCTGCGTTCCAGACCCGTAACCCCATGCACCGTTCGCACGAATATCTAGCCAAAATTGCCATCGAAACGATGGACGGCGTGTTAATCCACTCCCTGCTGGGCGCCCTGAAACCGGGCGACATCCCCGCCGATGTGCGTAGCGAGGCAATTTCCACCTTGGTTGAGAACTACTTCGCCCCCAATACCGTCATCCAAGCGGGTTATCCGCTGGACATGCGCTATGCCGGTCCGCGTGAAGCCCTGTTGCACGCCCTGTTCCGTCAGAACTATGGCTGCTCACACCTGATCGTGGGCCGCGACCACGCCGGCGTGGGTGATTACTACGGCCCGTTCGATGCCCAGAAGATCTTTGACGAGATTCCGAAAGGCTCGCTAGAAACCGTCAACATGAACATCGACTGGACCTTCTGGTGCAAGAAATGCGGTGGCATGGCCTCGCAACGCACCTGCCCACACACCAAGGACGACCGTATCCTGCTGTCCGGCACCAAGGTTCGCTCGATGCTATCCGAAGGCCAGGACCTGCCGGTGGAATTCAGCCGTCCGGAAGTCGCCAAGGTGCTGCAGAAGTACTACGCTGGCCTGAGCGCCGAACAGAATGTAAAGATTGAACTCAAGGGCCATTCTGCCGCTTGATTTTAAAACGGGGCGCGGCACAGAGGACTGTCCATGCCCCTGAAGTATTTAGGATTTGAGAGCGCCGGAAGCGGACTCGCGATACGCCCGGCCAAGGTGATTCTCAGGCTCTAGATGGACCGTGCAGGACATACTGCCTGCACGGATTGTTAGCTAACAAGGAGTGAAGTTAATGCCTACTTTTGTTCGTACCGACAAGTGCGATGGCTGCAAAGGTCAAGACAAGACCGCTTGCATGTACATCTGCCCGCACGACCTGATGAAACTGGACCGCGATGGTTCCGAGACCGGCCACGCCATGAAGTCCTTCAATCAAGAGCCCGAGCAGTGCTGGGAGTGCTATTCCTGCGTCAAGATCTGCCCGCAACAGGCGATCGAAGTCCGTCACTACGCCGACATCGTTCCGTTGGGCGGTTCCGTGCAGCCGCTGCGTGGCTCCGATTCCATCATGTGGACCATCAAGTTCCGTAACGGCACCCTGAAGCGCTTCAAGTTCCCGATCCGCACCACCCCGGAAGGCTCTATCGATTGCTACGGCGGCAAGCCGAATGCCGATATGGCCAACATCTCGAAGAATGGCTTCTTCAATCAGATGAACGGCTACCGTGCTGGCAACCCTGCCGAACTGATCCGCAAGTAATTAACCAAAAAGGAAACGATAATGGCTGGTACTTTTGACAATCCCGAGGTCGTCCAGGAAGAAGTTGACATCCTGATGATCGGTGGCGGCATGGCCAACTGCGGCGCCGCTTATGAAATCATGCGCTGGGCTGATGCTGCGAAGGCCTCTACCGGCGTGGACCTGAAAATCAAGCTGGTCGACAAGGCCGCCCTGGACCGTTCTGGTGCCGTGGCTCAAGGTCTGTCTGCCATCAACACCTACATCGGTGACAAGCAAGATCCGGCGGACTACGCTCGCATGGTCTCCAACGACCTGATGGGCATCACCCGTGACGACCTGGCCTATGACCTCGGCCGCCATGTGGACGAGTCCGTGCACCTGTTCGAAGAGTGGGGCCTTCCGATCTGGAAAACCGATGTCGCAACCGGCGAGCGTCACGACGGCGCCCAGGGCATGACCTCCCTAAAGGACGGCGGCCAGCCGGTGCGTTCCGGCAAGTGGCAGATCATGATCAACGGTGAATCCTACAAGTGGATCGTCGCCGAAGCCGCCAAGAAGGCCATCGGCCTGGATCGCATCCAGGAGCGCGTCTTCATCGTCCACCTGATCAACGACAAGAACGACCACACCCGCATCGCCGGTGCTGCCGGCTTCTCCGTTCGTGAAAACAAGATCTACATCTACAAGGCCAAAGCTATCCTGCTGGCTGCCGGTGGTTGCGTGAACCTGTTCCGTCCCCGCTCCGTGGGCGAAGGTACCGGCCGTGCTTGGTACCCGGTGTGGAACGCAGGTTCCACCTACTCCATGGCTGCCGAGGCTGGCGCTGAGCTGACCATGATGGAAAACCGCTTCGTGCCCGCCCGCTTCAAGGACGGCTACGGCCCGGTCGGTGCTTGGTTCCTGCTGTTCAAGGCCCAGGCCACCAACGCCTTCGGCGAAGTGTACATGGTCAAGAACAAGGAACTGCTGAACGACTACCCTCCCTACGGTCAAGCGGCCGTGCCGGCTTCCTGCCTGCGCAACCACCTGATGCTGAAGGAAATGCAGGAAGGCCGCGGCCCGATTTGGATGGATACCGTGACCGCTCTTGGCAAGATGCGTGAAACCCTGTCCCCGCGCGAAGTGAAGCACCTTGAAGCTGAAGCCTGGGAAGACTTCCTCGACATGTGTGTTGGTCAGTGCGGTATCTGGGTGGGTGAGAACGTTGAGCCCGAGAAAAAGAACTCCGAGCTGATGCCGACCGAGCCCTACCTGCTGGGTTCGCACTCCGGTTGCTGCGGCATCTGGACCTCCGGTCCCGATGATATCGGTGCACCGACCACCGAACTGCACGCCGACGCGGCCAAGATTCCTGGACACCTGCCCTCCGGCTGGAACTGGGGTTACCGTGGCATGACCACGGTCAAGGGTCTGTTCACCGCCGGCGACGGCGTGGGCGCATCCGGCCACAAGTTCTCCTCCGGATCTCATGCCGAAGGCCGTATGGCTGCCAAGTCCATGGTTAAGTACTGCCTGGACAACAAGGACTTCAAGCCCGAGTTTGAAGAAACCCCGGAAACCATCGCCGAGCTGATCTGGAAGCCGGTTCGCAACTTCCTTGAATTCAAGGATTACACGACCGCGATCGACCTGAACCCGAACTACATCACCCCGAAGATGCTGCAGTTCCGTCTGCAGAAGATCATGGACGAGTATGTTGCCGGTGTTGCCACCTACTACAAGACCAACAATGTCATGCTGGCTATTGCCGAAGACAAGTTGGGCATGCTGAAGGAAGACGCTCAGAAGATGCGCGCCAAGGACCTGCACGAGCTGCTGCGCGCGTGGGAAAACTACCACCGCATTCTGACCGCCGAAGCTCACATGAAGCATATCGAGTTCCGCGAAGAATCCCGTTACCCGGGCTTCTACTACCGTATGGACAAGAACTTCGTGGATGAGGAAAACTGGCACTGCTTCGTGAACTCCATCTATGACAAGAACACCAAAACCTGGACCTGCTTCAAGCGCGCCCATGTGGATCTGGTGGACAAGTCCAAGCTGTTCAAGCCGGCCGCTCACTAAGTAGCCACTTGCAAAAAACCGGGCGCTCACAAGGCGCCCGGTTTTTTCTTGAGTGTGTCGCTTGCCGTCTTTAACTCAACAAGCCACTCTATCGCATTCACCGTGTAGCCCATTAAGGACTACAAGCAACACGCTCCTCTCAGCTATAATTACCCTACTTATTTACTCAGGAATTGATCATGATCAACGAATACGATCAAAAATTCAAAGGTCTCGGCAAGGATTCCCCTTTCCAGGATTCGCCCGTGGCGCCCAATATGCTTGAGGGCGACAAAACTCTCCAATTCCGCTGCCACCGCGACATCAAGTGCTGGAACGCCTGCTGTTCCAACATCGACATCACGCTTACTCCCTACGATGTTCTGCGCCTGAAGAATCGTCTTGGCATCTCCTCCGGTGAGTTTCTCAAGCAATACACTTTCCCATTCGAGATGGACAAGGATGGCATGCCTGGCGTCAAGTTCAACCCGGTTGAAGGCGGTAGCGCCTGCCAATTTATGGTTCCGGAAGGCTGTAGCGTCTATGAGGATCGTCCCAATGCCTGCCGCTACTACCCCATCGCCCTGCTCTCGCTGCGCAACTCGGACGAATTCGTCGATCGTACCGCCTACGCATTGGTGCAGGAAAAGCACTGCCTGGGTCATCAGGAAAATCGCTTCCTGACCATTGATGACTACCGTGCCGAACAAGGCGTTGCGGATTACGACGAAAAGTCGCGCGGTTGGCGCCAACTCGTGTTGAAACGCAAATCCGCCGGACCCGGTATCGGCCGTCCGCCGGCCGCGTCGAACCAGCTGTTCTTCATGGCCTGCTATGACATCGACCGCTTCCGCGCCTTCGTGATCAGCGAATCGTTCAACAACACCTACAACATCCCGGTCGAACAGATGGCCGAATTGGTGGCCGACGATGACAAGCTACTTGAATTCGCCTTTGGCTTCCTGCGCCATGTGCTGTTTAATGAAAAAACCTTGGCCGAAAAGGACGGCGCCTATGAGGCCCGCATGGAACGCCTGAAGGCCAAGACCGAGGCCATTCGTCAGGAATATCTCAATAACCGCGATAAGATCGAGGACGAAAAATACTGCGCCCCGCCCGGCCAACCCGGCGACTGCGGTTGCGGCGGCAATGAGTGACTTCCTGATCCACAGCCAACCCTATTACGAAGCCGTCGGCTTTGAGGTCGCCATCTTCGAAGCCGCTTGGAAAAACGGCCTGCCAGTCTTAGTCAAAGGCCCTACTGGCTGCGGCAAGACGCGCTTCATGGAATACATGGCGTGGCATCTGAAACGCCCGCTCATCACCGTCTCTTGCCATGACGACCTCACCGCCGCCGACCTGGTCGGTCGCTACCTCGTTAAAGGCGGCGAAACCGTCTGGGTCGATGGCCCGCTCACCCGCGCCGTGCGCATGGGGGCGCTGTGCTACCTTGACGAGGTCGTCGAAGCGCGCAAGGACACCATGGTCGTAATCCACCCGCTGGCTGACGACCGCCGCAGCCTGCCCATGGAAAAGCTCGGCGAGGTGCTGCACGCGCCCGCCGAATTCGGTCTTGCTATCTCCTACAACCCCGGTTACCAGAGTGTGCTCAAGGATCTCAAACAATCCACCCGGCAGCGCTTTGTGGCCCTCGAGTTTGATTACCCCGATGCAGCACTGGAACGGCGCATCGTCGCCCGCGAATCGGGTCTCGACGATGTCACCGCCGAGCGCCTGGTGCGTTTTGCCCAACTCACCCGCAACCTCAAGGGCAGCGGCCTCGACGAAGGGGCCTCTACCCGCCTATTGGTTCACGCCGGAAAACTCATGGCTAGCGGTATCGCCCCCGTCACCGCCTGCCAAAGCGCCATCGGCCAGGCACTGACCGACGAACCCGACATGCTCGCCGCTGTGCAGGAGCTCGCGTCCTCGCTGTTCTAATCCCTGTGTGCGAAACCAATCTACCCGCCGAAGGCATTACTGCCCTGCTTGATCAGTGGCTGGAAACCGAGTTCACCTTCCTGCGCGTCGAATCGGCAGCCACACAACTGGCCGCCTTGCCGCCACCACAGCGCGACTTTGCGCTCATCTGGATCCGCCGCATCGCCGCCACCCACATCACCCTGGCTTGGCAATTCACCCAACGCGCACCCGAGCTCTTGGCGCGCATGGAGAGTGAGCTGATCGCCGCCTGGGCCACGCACGCCTGCGACACCTACGACCGTACCGGGCTGCATGCTGCGCTAACGGTTATTAACGAGGTCGAAAAATTTGACCGCATCCGCTACGCCAACCAGTCCGGGGTATTTTTTGAGGATGCCGCACCCGTATTAAGCAGTTTTTTGCGCGGGCTTTCCGGACGCGCGTTGAAACTGGAGCAAAGCGAAGCCAGTTGGACTGACAGTGAAAGCATTTATCTGCCCAACATTACCGCCCGCTTTGCCGAACGGCCTGACAACTTCGCCCTAGCCAAGTGTCAAGTAGCGCTGCGCTGGGCAGAAACCCGCTTTGGCAGCCTACGCCCCGATCTCGTAGCTGTCTTTGGCGATTATCCAGACCCCGCTCATGCTGCGTGCCAGTTCCACGCCCTAGAAGGGCTGCGCCTGTCCGCCCGACTAAGCGCCGAATTCCCCGGGCTAGGCCGTGACCTGCAACGCTTACGAGAACAGGCAGGCGTGACACTCGTTCCGCCATGGCACGACTGGATGACACAGCTAAGCCACGCAGAGGCCCGCGTGGAGGCCAGCCTCGCCCTGCTACCCAATGCCTACCTATACGCGCCCCCTCCGGAGGATCCGTTCCGTGGCGAGCTTCGCCCGGCGGCCATCGAGGCCATCAAGTCTGCTCGCCGCGAACGCGATAAGGCACATCTGAGAATCGCCTTGGCGCACTTGGCGAATGAACTCAAGCCACAACACCCCGCGCCTTCCTTTCAGGCCAAAGTCCACGAAGAAGGTTCGCATCTGGATCTGCAACTGACCCTGGACGGTCAGCCCATCGCCCCGCCGACCGAGGTACAGCAACTCGCCTTGTCCGTACATCTCGATTTCGGTGAAATCCCGCCCGAATATCTGGTGCCCGCCGGCGATAGCGAATACGACACCCACCCGCTCGACAAGAAAGAGGATTCTGGCAATGTCTGGCAAGGCAGCTATCACGAGGAAGGCGCTACGCTATTCCCCGAATGGGATCACGCCCGCCAGCTCTACCGCAAGAACTGGTGCGTCATGCGCGAAGTTCCGATCAAACCAGGCGACCCCGCCTTCGTCAGCCACACCCTGACCCGCCACGCGCCGCTGGTGGCGCAGTTACGCAAGACCTTCGCCGCCATGCAAAGCGTTAATCGCCGTCTGAAACGACAAAGCGAGGGTGACGAGGTCGATCTCGACGCACTGATCGAGGCCCTGGCCGACATCCAGGACGGTCGCGAAATGACTGACCGTCTAATGGTGCGCCACGAACGCGCCGACCGCGACATCGCCGTCGCCTTTCTGGTTGACATGTCAGGATCGACCCGAGGCTGGATCAACGAGGCCGAACGCGAGGCATTGGTGCTATTGTGCGAAGCGCTGGAAAAATTGGGTGACCGCTACGCCATTTACGGCTTCACCAGCCTCACCCGCAAGCGCTGTGAGATCTTCCCCATCAAACGCTTCGATGAACACTACGACACCACCATTCAAGCACGCATCGCCGGGATCGAGGCACAGGAATACACCCGTATGGGCTTCGCCATCCGTCACCTGACCGCAGACTTGGCCAAAATAGCCGCCCACACGCGGGTGATGATCAGCCTCTCCGATGGCAAGCCAGACGACTATTTCGACGGCTATCGCGGCCCTTACGGCATCGAAGACACGCGCATGGCGCTGATCGAGGCGCGCCGCACAGGGGTTCACCCCTTCTGCATCACCATCGACCGCGAAGCACGCGATTATTTGCCACGCCTGTACGGCCCGGCGCGCTATGTCATCCTCGACGATGTCCGACAACTGCCGCGCAAGACCGCCGACATTTATCGCAAACTGACCACATGATCTCAATCCGCAAAGGAGGCTGGTACAGCAATGGCAGTTATGGAAATAACTGGGGCGTACGCTGGGTCGAGGCCTTGGTCGAAGACCCGGATCTCGGTCCGGCCGTACGCTTCAAGGGTATGGCTGGGCGTTGCCGGCGCAAGACCGGTCTGTGCAGCCTGGAGGCCTTTCAGGAATGGGCGCGCTATGAAGTTGCATTGAACGAAAACTCCTGGCAGCGCGTCACAAGCAACCCCGAACAATAAAAACCGGCGCGTGCGCCGGTTTTTATGGGCCAACTTCACTCAGACCTTATTTCGGCGGTAACTTACGCACTTCCACTTCAATACGCCGGTTTGGCGCATTACAACCGATCTTATCCGCCGAACCAGCCTTCGGATCACACTTCACTACGGGTTGGGTATCGCCCAAACCGCTCGTCACAATCATATCCGGCTTGACACCCTGCGCCGTCAGATAGTCCTTTACCGCCTTGGCACGCTGCTGGGACAGCGCCTGGTTACTCTTAGACTTGCCGGTCGGATCCGCATGACCCATAACAACCACCTGACCCACATCGGAAGCGGCCTTGATCTGCGCAACCACGGCATCCAGGAGTTGCTTGCCCACCGGCGTCAGCGCCTTCACATCACTCTTGCCAGACTGAAACAGCATATCCGTTGATAAGGTTTTTTTGGCATCAGCCCCTATCGACACCGCCTTGACCGTTGTCGAGGCGGCAACAGCCTGAACAACGGGAGCCGCAACGGCCACCGAAGCGGCGGGCTGAGCCGTCGTAACCAAGGAGGCAGAATTGACCAAGGCCGTGGTGGCGGCTGGCTTGACCGGAGCCACAGTCGTTACCGGAGCTGGCACAACCCGGGTTGCGTTCGATGCCGGAGCTACGCTGCTGGTCATTGGAGCCGCAGGCGCCAGAGGTGCAGGCGTTACCGCCGCCCCCATCGCGGCCGGTATCTGGGCGGCAGGAACAAGCACGCGTGTCATGGCCTGGCTCACAACAGGCGTTACAACGGCCGGTTTGGCCACTGCCTGCGGCAAGGCACTGACAGGCATTGGCACCATAACCGGGACTCTCATTGGCTGCACAGTAACGCTCTGGGGAGATCCATAGGACTGCGGGTTCATCGCCACACCCGCCATCCCCGCATAAACGGTCGGATTGATCATGTTTCCGGCCACATTCCACAAACGCGGATCGACCGGCACCATGGCCCACTTCATAGCCTGAGCCGGGTTAACCACCTGCCCCGCGACCTGGATCGTGCGAGGATCCATCGGCAGCATAACCCAGCGCATCATCTTGCCCGGATCCGCGAACTGGGTCGCTATCTGTGCATAGAAACGCGGGTCAACCGCCGCACCCATCCAGCGCGCGGCGATGGCCGGATCGGCAAAGCTAGCCATATTACGAACGGCCGCTGGGCTAACCGCACTATTAAGCACGTTCAAGGGCATGGATGGATTGGTCATGCCCTGCACCAAAACAGGATAGAACCCGGGTTCGGTGACCGCGTTGGACCACGCCATAAAGGTGCGCGGATCCTTGAAAGCGATACCGTTCTGGGAGAAATCCGTCATGCGCTGCAACCAAGCCTCCGAGGTCTGCGGAATGGACGGCTGGGCGGATGTGGCCGGATCAGCAGCAATGGCAGTCGATGCCGTTGCGGCATAAGCCATCCAGAGGGCGACAGAAAGGTATTTGATCTGCATGGGGATCCTTAGGAACAAGAAAATAAATATAACCGGCGCATTCTACTCGACGTTTTACACCGATGCATCGACATTAACGCAAGCGACATAGCACAAAAAAGGCCGGGCAAGCCCGGCCTTTTAACGTGCAATATCAGACCAATCAGGCCAGCAGAGGCACAATCATCAGCGCCACGATGTTGATGATCTTAATCAGCGGGTTCACGGCCGGGCCGGCGGTGTCCTTGTACGGGTCACCTCCGGTGTCGCCCGTCACCGCTGCCTTGTGAGCATCGGAACCTTTACCGCCATGGTTGCCTTCTTCGATGTACTTCTTGGCGTTATCCCACGCACCACCGCCAGTGGTCATGGAGATGGCCACGAAGATACCGGTGATGATGGTGCCGATCAGCACGCCGCCCAGGGCTTCCTTGCCCAGGGTCAGGCCAACGACAATAGGCACGGCTACTGGCAGCAGCGACGGAATCATCATTTCCTTGATAGCCGCCTTGGTCAGCATGTCCACGCAGGTGCCGTATTCCGGCTTGGCGGTACCTTCCATGATGCCAGGGATTTCGCGGAACTGACGGCGCACTTCAACCACGATCGAGCCAGCGGCACGACCAACGGCCTCCATGCCCATCGCGCCGAACAGGTAGGGCACCATACCGCCGATGAACAAGCCGATGATAACCATGTGGTTGGACAGGTCGAATGCCACCTGACCACCCAACGCATGGGTGTAGTCCGCAAACAGCACCAACGCGGCCAGGCCGGCGGAACCGATAGCGTAGCCCTTGGTCAC
>SXRG01000118.1 GCA_005793645.1 Burkholderiales bacterium | reverse complement strand
CAAACTGGCCCCTTCCATCAGTCCCGGAAAGACAGTCGAGGGGGCCATCGGCGCGGCAGTGGCAGTCACCCTGTATGGCTTGGCACTCTATCCTTGGTGGCCGCTATGCGGCATCAACTGTCTGTCGCGCGGCCTAGGATTTTTCTGGCTTTTGCTGATTCTGTCCATCGTCGGCGACTTGTTCGAGTCGTGGATCAAACGCCAGGCCGGGGTCAAGGATAGTGGAGCCATTTTGCCCGGCCATGGTGGTGTGCTCGACCGCCTCGATAGCCTGGTCGCTACCCTGCCCGTGGCGGCCTTGCTCTGGCACTGGTTTGCCCGCTGATCGTTCGTTCCATGACCCCGCAAATCCTCACCATCCTCGGCTCGACTGGTACCATTGGCGTTAACACACTCGATGTCGTGGCGCGCTATCCCGAGCGCTTCCGCATCTTTGCGCTTTCTGGTGCCCAGCAAATCGACAAGCTGGCCGAGCAATGCCGCCAGTTTCAGCCGCGTTACGCGGTCGTATTGGAAGCGGACAAGGCCGGTCAGTTGCAAAAACGACTGTCCGGATGCGACATCGAGGTGCTGTACGGTGTCGAGGCACTGGAACACATCTCTGCTGCCCCTGAGGTCGATAGCGTGATGGCCGCTATCGTCGGCGCCGCCGGCCTGCGCCCGGCACTGGCTGCTGCCCGCGCTGGAAAACGCATCTTGCTCGCCAATAAGGAAACCCTGGTCATGGCGGGCGAGTTTTTCATGGACGCAGTGCGCGAGGGCTGCGCAACATTGTTGCCCATTGATTCGGAACACAACGCGATTTTTCAAAGCATGCCGGATGCCTATGATGGCAACCTCAAGGTGCATGGTGTCAGGCGCGTCCTGTTGACTGCATCCGGCGGCCCGTTTCGAAACCGCACTGTGGAAACCCTCGCTACCGTGACACCCGAAGAGGCCATAGCCCATCCCAACTGGGTGATGGGAAAAAAGATCTCGGTTGATTCGGCCACTATGATGAACAAGGGCTTGGAGGTGATTGAGGCACACTGGTTGTTCAACGCCAAACCTGACGAGATTGAGGTGGTCATCCACCCGCAAAGCATTATCCACTCCATGGTTGAGTATCAGGATGGCTCGGTCATCGCTCAGTTGTCCAACCCCGATATGCGCACCCCCATCGCCCATGCGCTCGCCTATCCTGAGCGTATCCAGTGCGGCGTGCCGTGGCTGGAATTGGCCAAGATTGGTACGCTAACCTTTGAAAACCCCGATCCGGCGCGTTTCCCCTGTCTGGGCTTAGCCTTCGATGCATTGCGTGCAGGCGGTGCGGCGACTGCCATCCTTAATGCAGCCAATGAGGTTGCCGTCGCCGCCTTCCTCGATCATAGACTCTCTTACTCCGGCATTGCTGCCACCTTGCGCGCTACACTGGAATCCATCGGCTCACGCGATGCCGGTAACTTGGATGATCTGTTTATTGCCGATCAAGATGCCCGTCGTGTCGCCACCGAAATAATCGCCACAGCCTCATGACCACGCTCTTCGCGTTTCTAGCCACGCTGGGCATTCTTGTCATTGTCCATGAATTGGGACATTACGCCGCCGCACGCTGGGCCGGCGTACGCGTCCTGCATTTTTCAATTGGTTTCGGCCGCGCGTTGTGGCAACGCACCGACCGTCATGGCACCGTATGGGCCTTGGCTGCGATTCCTTTGGGTGGTTATGTCCGATTTCTGGATGAGCGTGAGGCAACCGTGGCCGAGGCTGAAAAGGCCCAGGCGTTCAACCGTCAGTCGCTTGGTAAGCGGGCCGTTATTGTTGCGGCCGGACCCATCGCCAACTTTATTCTCGCCATTGCCTTGCTCTGGGGCCTTAATCTCCATGGCTACAGCACCCTGCGTCCTGTCCTGGCCCCTGTCCCTGCAGGGACACCAGCCGCCATCGCCGGTCTTCAAGGAGGGGATTGGGTCCTGAGTCTCAATGGGACATCCATCGATAATTGGCAGACACTGGCTGAAGGTTTGTTGGTCTCCAGTCAGACCGATGCCCGCCTTGAGATTGAAGATGCGCAGGGCCATCTGCGCGAGGCCGTGTTTCCGAGTGAGACCCTGCAGACGGCAACACAGGGCAGCGAGCCTTTGCGTGCACTGGGTTTAAGTCCCGGCCACCCGCCCTTGCCTCCGATCATCGGTAGCGTCATCGCCGAGGGTCCCGCCGCAATCGCCGGTCTGCAAGCGGGAGATCGGGTGCTGGCGGTGGACAATGCATCCATTCTGGATTGGCAAGCCCTGGTGCAACGCATCCGCCAGACGACGGGGGATGATCTAACCTTGATAATTGAGCGTGCCGGACAGCCCTTGACGCTGCGCGTCACGCCCCAGTTCGTCAGCGAACATGGCCAGCGTCTGGCGCGTATCGGTGCCGCACCACAAATTGATCCAGTTCTCATGGAACGGATGCGCGTCGTACATCGTGACGGCCCTGCGGAGGCACTGGGCCACGCCATCGAGCGCACCTGGGACCTGTCGGTTTTCAGTCTGCGCATGATGGGCCGCATGCTGATCGGCGAGGTCTCGGTGAAAAATTTGTCCGGTCCAGTCAGTATCGCTGATTACGCCGGGCAATCGGTCCATGCCGGCTGGATTGCCTTTGTTGGATTCTTGGCGCTCATCAGTATCAGTCTGGGCATCCTCAATCTGTTGCCCATCCCGATGCTGGATGGCGGACATTTACTGTATTATCTCCTCGAGTGGATTGGCGGGAAGCCTGTCCCGGACCGTATTCAGGAATTGGCGCAGCGAGTTGGCATGGCCCTCTTGCTGACCCTGATGACTTTTGCCCTTTATAACGATCTCGCGCGCCTCTTTACGACATGAAATCGCCCCATACTTTAAGCATTCTAGCCGCACTCCTCGTCAGCGTCGCACAGGGGACTCAGGCCACCGATGACTTCGTGATCAAAGACATCCGTGTCGAAGGCATCCAACGCACGGAGGCTGGCACGGTGTTTTCCTATCTGCCGATCAAGGTTGGCGAAACACTGACCGCTGATCGTGCTACAGCCGCCATCAAGGCCCTTTATGCCACTGGGTTTTTCAAAGATGTGCGCCTAGAGCGTCAGGGTGACTTGCTGATGGTCGTACTGGAAGAGCGCCCTGGCATCGCCAGTGTTGAGTTCACGGGTATGAAGGAATTCCAGAAGGACGATATCCGCCGTGCCTTCAAGGAGTTGGGACTGGCCGAAGGTCGTATCCTGGATAAATCCCTGCTGGATCGCGCTGAGCAGGAACTGAAACGCCAGTATTACAACCGCGGCCTCTATGCCGTCCAGGTCAAGGCAAACACTTCGCCCCTGGAACGCAACCGCATGGCGATCAGCTTTGATGTCAGCGAAGGCGATGTCGCCAAGATCCGCTCCATCAACATCGTCGGCGCCAAGGCCTTCAAGGAAAAGGACCTGCTTGACCTGTTTGTGTTGCGCACGCCGGGCTGGCTGACCTGGTTCACCAAGAATGATCAATATGCCAAGCAAAAATTGGCCGCCGATATCGAGACCCTGCGCTCCTGGTATCTCAACCGCGGCTACCTGGAGTTCGTGATTGAATCTTCACAGGTCTCGATCACACCAGACAAGCAGGACATCTATCTCACCCTCAACATCAAGGAAGGTGAGAAGTTCACCATTTCCAAATTTGGCTTCGCCGGCGAGATGCCCGTGCCCGAGGCCGAACTGCAAAAACTGGTCGCATTCAAGGCCGGGGATAGTTTTTCGCGCGAAAATCTCAATGAAACCATCAAGAAGATCGGTGATCGCTTGGCTCAGGATGGCTATGCCTTCGCCAATGTCAACGCGGCTCCTGAACTGGATCGTGAAAAACGCCAAGTTATATTTACCTTCATGATTGATCCGGGTCGTAAGGTCTATGTCAACCGCATCAATGTGGCCGGCAACAACCGCACCCAGGACAAGGTCATTCGCCGCGAGATTCGCCAAATGGAAGGGGCTTGGTACGATGGCAGCAAGATTACCCGTTCCCGCGAGCGCATCGAACGACTGGGCTACTTCAAAGAAGTCAACATCGAGACCCCGCCGGTTCCGGGCACGGCAGATCAGGTCGATCTCCATGTCAATGTAACCGAGCAGTCAACCGGATCGGTAATGGTTGGCGCGGGGTTTTCCAGTTCCGATGGCCTGGTGTTAACCGGTTCCCTGAATCAGAATAACCTGTTCGGCACTGGCAATCGCGCCTCGGCGCAAATCAACACCAGCAAGACCAACACCACTTATGTATTCAGCCACACCAACCCCTATTTCACTCCAGACGGCCTGAGCCTGGGGTGGGATGCCTACCTGAAAAAAACCGACCTGACCAATGCAGGCAGCACCACGACCGTGGCGCCCTACGCCATGGACACGGCTGGTCTTGGCCTTCGCTTGGGCATCCCGACTTCAGAAACCAACCAGCTTAGTCTGGGCATGGCACTGGAAAACAGCAAACTCACAATCAACACCTCCAATACCGTTACTTATTACAGCGATTTTTCGCTCCGTAATGGTGGTACAACGCAGGCTCTCGATACCACCTGGCTGCGCTTTGATCTGGGTTGGGCCTTAGATACGCGCGATTCGGTTATGCACCCCACAAAGGGTTCGTTGCAGCGCATCTATGGTGAGGTTGCCCCGGGTTTGGGCGACAATCTTAAATTCTATAAGCTGAATTACCAGTACCAGTGGTTGAAACCCCTACCGTGGACGAACTCTACCTTGTTGTTGAACGGCCAGCTTGGCTATGGCGGCGGGATTGGTGGTAGTGAACTGCCGTTCTGGCGTAATTTCTATGTTGGTGGGATCGGTTCTGTGCGTGGTTTTGAAAATGGTTCGCTGGGGCCAAAGGCCACCGACAGTAGTGGCAATGTGGTCTCTCTGGGCGGTAACAAACAGTTGATCGGTAATGCCGAGGCCATCTTCCCATTCCCCGGATCAGGTCAGGACAGACAGCTTAAACTCTCGGCCTTTGTTGATGTCGGTTCGGCCTACGCCAATACGTATGATCTGGATAGCTTGCGCGCCTCCACAGGCCTTGCCGTTACCTGGATGTCTCCGATGGGGCCCATCAAGTTGAGTATCGCCAAACCGCTCAGGAAACTGACAGATGACAAGCTCCAGTCGT
>SXRG01000117.1 GCA_005793645.1 Burkholderiales bacterium | reverse complement strand
TGAACCGATCCTTTAAAGGAAAAATTTTATCGTTCTTATTTCTTTTATTTTATTTCTATCAGCTTTGGATTTTGCTGCACATTATATTATGGACAATGGCGAATCCAGAGTGTGACGCTATCCTCGTAGTCGGCTCCAAAAACAGCTCCAACTCCAACCGCCTGCGCGAGGTCGCTGAACGCACTGGCACCAAAGCCTGGCTGATTGACACCGCTACCGACATCGACCCCACCTGGCTGACCGGTATACGCTGCATCGGCATCACCGCCGGTGCCTCTGCACCCGAGATCTTGGTCGAAGGGGTGCAAGCCCGTCTGCGCGAACTCGGTGTTACGCAGATCGAAATCCTGGCCGGGGTTGAAGAAAATATTCAATTCGCCCTGCCGGTGGCGCTGCGTTAGCCTCCCTTAAGGCATAAAAAATCCGGCAAACGCCGGATTTTTTATTGTTCAGGCCGCTCGCCACCCATCAGTGCGGCTGCACACCGGGGCCGTAGAAGCGGTAGCCCAAACGCATCTGCTCGCTCTGCGCCAAGGCGCGTTTCTCGGTCTCGCTCTTAAACTGATCGGCAATGCTGTCGTAGGTCTTCTTCATCCAGTCCTTGTCCATCAGCAGATCAGCCACCCCGGCCGCCCAGCGCAAACTATCGGAGGTCGAGTTCAAACGGACACCGATACCGTCCATGAGGTCGGCGATGCGGGAACTTTCCAGACCATAAGACTTCAGACGACCCGCCAGTTGCAGCGATTCGTCAGCGGTCTGACAGGCGTCAGCCGCCCGTGCGAAGGTCGCCAAGGCTGCATCGGCCGCACCCATGTCGTGATACAACTTGGCTACCTGCGCCAAAGCGAAGTGGTCCCGCGCCCGCGCCGACGCCTCACCCAGGATCCGCGTCGCTTCGGTCGCGTTGGAGAGGGCATCGCGAGCCAGTTCGGCCAGGCGGGTCCAGTCATAGGGGTTCTCACCCGCGCTGGCGGCTCGTGCCTGTACAGCAGCCTCGGCCCGCTCGCGGCCAAACTGAGTGTCTTTCAGCTCACGCGCCACGGTACGCACAATCTCGCTGAACCAGACAAAGTCAGCCGCCGAAGCGATGCTTTCATCGAGCAGCGTGGACAACCAGGCCTTGTCGCCCACGCGGTCCACCGCCAAGATGAGCGGCTTGAAACGGGAGAAATGGAAACCGTTTTCGCGCAAGGCGGTCTCAGCATTCGCCAACACCTTGCCGGCATAGGCCGCATCGCCCAGTTCGAGCATGATGCGGTCAGCCAGGGCAATCTGTTCGCGCACCGTCTTGCAGGTACCCTCGGCGCTCTGGAACTCGACATACTTGGCCTGATTGGCCTCGCGGCGTGCCAGCTTGTCCTGGGCCCGCGCCAGCCGGTCCGTATCGCTAGCTATATGCTTCTCGATCGCCTCAACAACCTTGCGCATCTCATCCAGATTGGCCACAGACTCCTCGGCCTTGGCGACCATGGCTCCGGCCGCCGCCGCATCACCACTCGCCGCACAGGCATCGGCCAGTTGCAGGAACTCGCCCGTTGCGCTCGCCAGATCGCCCCCCTTGGCCAGAACCGCACGCGTGAACTCGGCATTACCCTCAGCCGATTTCAAGACCTGCATCAAGCCGGTAAAGTCCTTGGCAGAATCCAGCGCCTGCGCGTACAGGCCGCCGGCGGCTGACGGATCGATCTCGCTCATGGCCCCGGACAAGGTGATGAGATCGGCCGAGCTACCATACTTGGCGGCCCCTTCGTTAACGATCGCGGCCCCCTGCACCTTGTCCATCAGATCCGTGGCCACGGAACGGGCCAGACGGGCAAAATCGGCGGCACGACCGCACTTGGTCTTGATCTTATCCACGATCTGGCTGGCCAGCGCGATGTCCTTCACTTGGGTCGCCACCACAGCAAACAAGGCATAGAGCGGTTCAGTGGACGAAATTTCCTTGAGCGCACCGGCGAGAATCTTGCCCGATTGAACAACATCACCCGTCACGACCAGCGTGCCCAGACCAACGGCAACCTTCTCATCAGCGTTCATGGCGAAATCAGCCCCTTGCTGCAGGGCATCGGCAGCCTTGGCCTCTTCGCCCAAGGCCTTGTAACCCATCGCACAGGCGACAAAATCGCCCGTAAACATGGCCCCACCAGCCACTTCGTCGAGTACAGCCTTGGCCCCCGAGTCAGCGGCAAAGGCCGGCTGGGCAAACACCACCTGGGCAAAGCTGACATCGGCCGGTTCATCGAAGGCTTCACGGGCCAAGGTATAAAAATCCTGGGCCGTAGCACAAACGGCCAGACGCGGTTCAAGGGTCGCACGGGTTGCCATGGTCAAAACTCCAATAGGTAACGGTAAATGTTGAACTGTAACGAGATTTCCCCGAGCGTGCGCTAGGGGTTTTTTATCGCCCGATAAATAACCTCAAGGGACACCCAGATGGAAGAGCCCCAAGACACCCAAAAAGACGACGGTCATTCCAGCCAGAAAACGAAACAACGGATTTCCAAAGACTTGCCGCACACGGCCTACCGCCCAGCCCATAGCCAAAAGATTAGGCAAGGTTCCCAAACCAAACACCCCCATGATCAAGGCCCCACTAAGCGCGCTGCCGCTGGCCAAGGCTGAAATCAGCACGCTATAAACCAAACCACAGGGCAACCAGCCCCACAGGGCGCCCGCCAACACGGCCTGCGCCGGGCTGCGAACCGGTAACAGACGGCCCAACCAGGGCCGCACACATTGCCAGAGCCATGCCCCAGCGTGCTCGATCCGCACCACGCTACGGTTCAAACCCGCCAGATACAAGCCAACCAGGATCAGCATGACCTGCGCCAAGGCGTACAAGATGCGCTGCACCGGCAACAGATCCTCGGCCAAAAAGGCCGCCGAGCCGATCAGTCCCGCCAATGCACCCGCCAGGGTGTAGCTGGCGATACGGCCCAGGTTGTAGCCCAGAAGGATACCCGTGTGTGGCCGCTCACCCCCCTGCAAGGCCGTTGCCGCCACGATTCCGCCGCACATGCCCACACAATGGACGCCCCCCATTACACCTGCCAGGAGGGCCATGAACAGTGTTTCATTCATGGATAACTAGGCCTCTGCGGTATGGAAAATCGTGCGATACCCCGTATAGGTCGCCGCCATCAGGAGGGGAAGGAAAAGCATGAAACCAATCCCGTAGGGGATGATCAAGGCAAGCAGCCAGCCACCGCCCAGCAGCATGGCGAAAAACAGCATCGGAACGGCATTGGTCAGCACGGTCCACAGGCTCCACCACAGGGCGCGGGCCGCCGAAAACGCATCAAACAGGATCAGGGCCGGCGCAAACCAGGAGGCCATGGAGACCGGCAAAATAATGACCAGAGCCCACCACAAGGCCGGCATGACGCGCTCAAGGTGCTGATTCAATACCTCCGGATTTGGGCCTCCGCCCGATGCTCCGGCGGCATCGACCAACTTCAGGATCGTCTCCAGATCGCTTCCAGCCATCATCAGAATCAACTGACTGGCGGCCAGAGTAGCCACCGCATTCACCAAGCCCACTTGGAACAAGGGCGAAATCTTGGGCCGTAACAACCCCGGGAGGAGCAAAAATGAAAACCGCTCACCACATCGCGAGGCATCACCCGCCAACATAAACAGGGCCACGACAAAAGGCCCTGCAAACGAAGCCAGAATCGCCCCCGCACCGGTCATGCCGAAGATAAGAAGCACCAACAGAACGGCCGAACTCAACCCCAGCCAGGCCATAAAACTCTGCCGTAACAAGGCCACTCCACCTTGTAACCAGAAGACTCCGGCCCCCAGCGAGGGGCGCGTCACTCGCAAGCGTTGCGTCATGGCAAAGGGATCAGAACGAAAACAAGACCCAGAGCGGGACGAGCAGGTTTGGAGTGATCTCGTTCATACGCTGAAACTGGCCGTTACCCATCGGATCCAGCAGGTAATAAGGCGTACCGTGCGGCGGCGTCACCCTAACCATATAGAGCTTGCCGCGCACCCTGAACTCCTCCACCCGGTCAGGACCGCGCTGCAGGATCGTGATCTGCGGCTCAAGCGAGGGATCCTGCACCATGCCCGGCGGCGGCAGGATAACCGGCACGGGCTCCAGTTGAACCGGGGCCGCCTGGATCGACAAAGATGACAAGACCAGGCCAAGGGTAAAAATAATAGCCAGCAGCACTCTGGAAATACGCATGGGGTCATTCCTGCCATAAGGAGTTCGCTTCATTCTAGCAAACCCCGCTACAGATTGAGCAGAATCTCTTGTTCACGAGTCGTCGGCGCGAATCCCTGATGCTCATAGTGGCGGAAGATCGCATCCACGACGGCCTGCGGCTCGTCTATCACCTGAATAAGATCCAAATCTTCCGGGGCAATCATGCCTCGACCAGCCAACTCAGCCCGCAACCAATCCAGCAATCCCTGCCAAAAATCACGCTGCATGAGGATGATGGGGATACGGCGAATCTTGTTCGTCTGTACCAGAGTCAAGACCTCCATCAACTCGTCCAGCGTCCCGTAACCGCCGGGCATGATGACAAAGGCGGAGGTGTGGCGCACGAACATGACCTTGCGAGCAAAAAAATGTCGGAAAGTCTGACTGACATCCTGATAGGAGTTGATGTGTTGCTCGTGGGGGAGCTCGATATTCAGCCCCACGCTGGGCGATTTCCCGGCATAGGCCCCCTTGTTCGCCGCTTCCATGATGCCAGGCCCCCCGCCAGAAATAACGGAAAACCCCGCATCAGAAAGGCCGCGCGCCAGGGTTTCGGTCAATGCATAGTCAGGCGACTCCGGAAGGGCACGGGCACTACCAAAAATGGTCACGGCCGGCTGAATACGCGCCAGACTCTCGGTGCCCTGAACAAATTCGGCCATAATCTCAAAAACGCGCCAAGACTCCATGGAGGTTTCCTGGTGTCGTTCACAGGGTTCGCTGTCACAGCCCTGCTTAGGAATCTTGTTCATGATATCTACACACTCCGCTCAAACGCTGCTTCTGGTTGATGGGTCATCCTATCTCTACCGCGCCTATCACGCCCTGCCCGACCTCAAGAGCCGTCAGGGCGAGTCCACCGGCGCGCTCTATGGCGTCCTCAACATGCTGCGCCGCCTGCGCCGAGAAACATCGGTTGAGTTTGCCGCCTGCGTTTTCGACACCAAAGGCCCCACCTTCCGCGAGGCCTGGTACCCGGACTATAAGGCCAACCGGCCACCCATGCCAGACGACTTGCGCACCCAAGTCCCCCCGCTCCATGATGCCATTCGCGCCGCCGGCTGGCCACTGATCGCCGAAACCGGCATCGAAGCCGACGATGTCATCGGCACCCTGGCGCGGCAGGCCGAGGCCGCCGGAATGCGCGTCATCATCTCCAGCGGCGACAAGGACATGTCGCAACTAGTGTCCGAACGCATTACCGTCATCGACACGATGGCCAACAAAACCTACGACCGCACCGGCGTAATCGAAAAATTCGGCGTCCCACCGGAACGCATCGTTGACTGGCTCACGCTGACCGGTGACACCGTGGACAATGTGCCCGGCGTGCCCAAGGTCGGCCCCAAGACCGCCACAAAATGGCTGACCGAATTCGGCGATCTAGACGCCCTGATGGCCCGCGCTGCCGAGGTCAAAGGCGTGGTTGGCGACAATCTGCGCGCCAGCCTGGACTGGCTACCAATGGCGCGGCGCCTGGTCACTATCAAGACAGACTGCCCCCTTCCAGAAGCCCCAACGGACCTAGCCTGGCGCACCGAGGACACTGCAACGCTGGCTGCACTGTTCGAACGCTATGGCTTTAGGGCCTGGCTAACAGCCCTTGCGGCAAACGCCCCTGAAGATAAAACTTTTTCCCTCACCTCCGCCCCCCAAAAAAGGCAAGGGCTTGTGCCCCCACTCTCACAAAAAGATGACGGAGGAATCGGCGAGGCGCACGCCGAAGACACGACGCCCTCCATCGACGCGTGCGCTCCAGCTTGTAAACGCCATTACGAGACCCTGCTCACCACAGCGGATCTGGCCCGCTGGATTGAAAAAATCAAGGCGGCCAAACTCGTCTGTCTCGACACCGAAACCACGGCGCTCGACCCCATGGCGGCGCGCATCGTCGGGATGTCGTTTGCCGTCGAACCTGGCGAGGCCGCCTATCTGCCGCTGGCGCACGCCTATCCCGGCGCGCCGGAGCAGCTTGATCTTGCCACCACGCTGGCCCATCTCACGCCATGGCTGGAAGATGGCAACACGATCAAAGTCGGTCAGAACCTCAAATACGATTGGCATGTGTTCGCCAACCACGGCATCCAGTTGTCCGGCATGGCACACGACACCTTGCTGCAAAGCTATGTTCTGGAAGCGCACGAGCGCCACGACATGGACACCCTCGCCGCCCGCCATCTGGGCGAAAAGACCCTCACTTTTGAGGAGGTCTGCGGCAAGGGGGCCAAACAGATCGGCTTCGATCAGGTGAGTGTCGAACGGGCGACGGAATACGCCGCCGAAGACGCCGACATCACCCTGCGATTACACCAGGTCCTGCAACCTCAGGTGGCCGCCAACGCGGCGCTCAACCGGATCTATCGCAACATCGAGATGCCACTCATGCCCCTCCTCGCACGCATGGAACGCCATGGGGTGCGGATTGATGCCGCGCTGCTGCGCCAGCAGTCCGGCGAACTAGCGAAGGCCATGCTGCTCCTGGAGGCCCGTGCATATGAGGTCGCGGGGCAACCCTTCAACCTCAACTCACCCAAGCAACTGGGCGAGATCCTGTTTGAAAAACTCAGCCTTCCCGTCGTCAAAAAGACCCCGACTGGCGCGCCCTCCACCGACGAAGCGGTACTGGAAAAGCTGGCTGAAGATTACCCACTCCCCAAGATCCTGCTCGAATACCGCAGCCTCGCCAAGCTCAAATCCACCTATACCGACAAGCTGCCAGGGCTCATCGACCCCGTCACAGGCCGCATCCACACCACCTATTCGCAGGCTACCGCCGTCACCGGGCGACTGTCGTCCACCGACCCCAATCTGCAAAACATCCCCATCCGCACCGCCGAAGGCCGCCGCATTCGTGAGGCATTTATCGCCGAACCGGGCTGCGTTTTGCTCTCCGCCGATTACTCACAGATCGAGCTGCGCATCATGGCGCATCTGTCCCAAGACCCCGGCCTCGTCACCGCCTTTCTGAATGATGCCGACATTCACACCGCCACCGCCGCCGAGGTACTGGGCCTGGAACCGGCACAAGTCGCGCCCGAGCAGCGGCGCATGGCCAAGGCGGTCAATTTCGGCCTCATCTACGGCATGTCCGCATTCGGGCTGGCCGCGCAACTCAACATCGACCGCAGCGCCGCGCAAAGTTTCATCGACCGCTATTTCGGCCGATTCCCCGGCGTAGCCGATTACATGACGCGTACCCGCACGACGGCGCGAGAAAAGGGGTTTGTCGAAACATTACTGGGCCGTCGCCTGTATCTACCCGACATTGCAAGCAAAAACCCCGCCCGCCGCCAAGGCGCCGAACGCGCCGCCATCAACGCCCCCATGCAAGGCACCGCCGCCGATCTCGTCAAACTGGCCATGATCGCCGTACAAGGCTGGCTGGACGCGGAAGGACTTGCCACCCGCATGATCCTGCAGGTGCACGACGAACTGGTGCTGGAGATCCCCAGCGCCGAACTCGCCCGCGTTCAGGCCGAACTCCCCAAATTGATGTGCGGCATAGCGCAACTCGCCGTGCCGCTCAAAATCGAAATGGGCATCGGGCCAAACTGGGACGCGGCGCACTGAATGCAGAAAATCGGGGTCTGACCCCGATTTTCCATTCCACGTGTAGTGTTACCCCAAAAGCTAGGCACGAATTAGTGGAATTTTCTGTTGGTAATGGCAAGATGATCAACAGGAGGTTTCGATGCGCAAGTCAAAGTTCAGTGAGAGCCAGATCGTGGCTATTCTCAAGGAAGCTGATAGTG
>SXRG01000116.1 GCA_005793645.1 Burkholderiales bacterium | reverse complement strand
TTCTTGGCGATGGAGATCACCAGCCGTAGGTTGGCCTCGATCATCTCGCGCTTGGCCAGACGGGACTTGGCCTCGCCGGTCGACATGCGCTTGCTGATGTCTTTCAGAGCCGTGATTGAGAGGCCGGCCTGGGTCTGCAGAGTTTGTAGGCGCGATTGCAACTCGTTGATGACATGGCGCTGGCGCTCCAGAGCGGCGCAAAAAGATGCGCCCGATGCGAGTTCTGTTAACAGCCATTCGGGATTGCCATGATTGCCAGGGAAGGTCTTGATGAAATGGGCGCGGGGCATGCCGCATTTGTTGACGGCAATATCCATGATGGCGCGCTCTTCGACCCGTACTTGCTCGACCATGCTGCGTACATTTTCACAGAGCTGATCGACCTGACGGGCAGCGAAACGGATGCTGAGGATGTGATGAGAAATGTCATTCTGAAGTTTTGCGGCCTGTTTGCTATCTACACCGTAACGGGCGCAGGCCTTCACGAATTTTGTTTGCAAGTCGCGTAGCAAGGTGAACCGTTCGGTGGCCTCGCTTCGGCGTAGGGCTAGGTTAGCTGCTGTGGCGGCGGCGCGACGGCTTTCATCGTCCTCGTCATCTTCCTCTTCCTCGGTATCTCCTTCTGTCGCTTCGGTCGCGAGTGGCATGTCGTCGCCACTGTCGGTGGTAAAGCCGTCGACCAATTCTTCGATGCGCATCTCTTCGCGTTCGATGCGGGCCCAGAGTTCTAGGATTTGATCCAGACTGAGCGGGCAGGCGGAGATGGCCTGCATCATGTGTTTCAGGCCTTCCTCGATGCGCTTGGCGATGGCGATTTCTTTTTCGCGGGTAAGGAGTTCAACTGAGCCCATTTCGCGCATGTACATGCGTACTGGGTCGGTGGTGCGGCCGAATTCAGCATCCACTGTCGAGAGGGCCGCCTCGGCCGCGTCAGCAGCGTCTTCATCAGCGACGACCGCTGGCGTCTCATTCAAGAGGAGTGTTTCTGTGTCTGGCGCTTCGTCGTAAACTTGGATGCCCATGCCGTTGAGCATGGTGACAACCCCCTCCAGTTGATCCGCCGCCAGGTCTGGCAGGTGGTCGTTGATCTCAGCATAGGTCTGGTAGCCGCGTTCTTTGCCAATCAGGATCAGGGCCTTGAGGCGGGTCCGGGCGATCTCGGTGTTTTCTGCGCTTTCGTTATCCTTCAGCTGAAATTCCGGAATGGTTTTTTTGGCTGTAGCAGCGCGTTTCCCATGGGCCGGTTTAGGGGACGAGGCCTTGGGATTTTTGGCATTGGAATTGGTTGAATTGACCTTGGGATCAGTCTTCGGAGCAGATTTGTTCGGCATCGCTGGCTTTTAATTTAAAGGTCGGCTGAACAGAGGATTATACATGATGCCCTGTGTTTTTTTATGGAACAAGCCCATATGCCTGTTCAAGTTAGATTTTTTTGGTCAATAGTGCGGTTTGAAGGGCGGTTCGTTCTTCAGCGGTAAGCTCACTAGGCCTTTTTCCGGAAAGGCGGTTTACATCCAGGCGACTGGCTTGGGCATTGATGCTCGACAAGGCCCCTGAAAACTCGGCCTCTGCATCGTAGCGGTCATCCCAGCGCAGGATTTCTTCCACAGCGGCGCGGCATATTTCTCCATGATCACCCTCGTGGAATTGTTCGATGAGGTCGCGGCTGTTGATGGGCTCAGGTCGTGAGCGTAGGTGGCCCAATAGGGCCAGTACGGCTTCACCGGCAGGTTGGCGTGCCTGGAAGGTGGCTGGGATGCGGTCGGCGCGCTGTGGGTCGTGCAGGATGCCTTGTAGCACGACAAATTCGGGGCCGCGCAGCAGGGGTTTGGAGGATGGGCGCGGGGCTTGTCGGACCCGCTGCGGTGCCGTTGAGCGGGATGGGAGTGGGGCAGCAACCCCAGTTAGTTCGGACAGCCGCTGGCGTAAGCTACGGGCCAGCAGAGGGGCGCTGCGAACCTGGTCTAGGTAGGGTTTTGCCAAAGTGGTGAGGCGGACCTGACCCTCCGGGGCGTTGAGGTTGAGATCGTGGCTCAAGGTGTTGAACAGGAATTCGGACAGGGCTTGCGGGCGTTTCTGGAGGTTTTTCCAGGCATCCAGACCTTGGGTTCGGACGAAGCTGTCGGGGTCTTCTCCTTCGGGCAGGAAAACAAAGCCGATCTGTTTGCCATCCTGCAGTGTGGGCAGGCAATTTTCAAGGGCGCGCCAGGCGGCCTTGCGACCCGCGTTATCCCCATCAAAGGCGAATAAGATGTGGTCAACGCGGCGGAGTAGGCTGTGAACTTGCTCTGCTGTGACGGCGGTTCCGAGTGTAGCGACGGCATTATCGGCACCGGCCTGGGTTAGCATGACGACATCCATGTAGCCTTCGACAACCACTACCGTGTCCGATTGCTGGATGCCGCGCCGGTTTTCGAACAGCCCGTAAAGCTCTCGGCCCTTGTGAAACAAGGGGGTTTCGGGTGAGTTGAGATACTTCGGTTTGCCGTTACCCAAGATGCGGCCACCGAAGCCAATCAAGCGGCCGCGCTCGTTGCGGATAGGGAACATGATGCGATCCCGAAAACGGTCATAGCGTTTCCCTTGTTCGCCGACGATGACGAGGCCAGCCTGTTCTGGCTTTGCATCTGCGTAATCAGGTAGGGTCGCCGCCAGGCCTTGCCACTCGGCTTCACTATAGCCGATCTCAAAGTGGGCGGCCGTAGTGCCGGTGATGCCCCGTTGTTTTAGATAGTCAATGGCGGCAGGATGGCGCTTAAGCGCGTTGCGGTAATGCTGGCTCGCCGTCTCCAAAAGGGCATTGAGTTGGGTGTTGAGATCGTTTTCGGGGCGGGGGCCGCGCGCGTCCTCAGGGACTTGTAGACCTATACGGCCGGCGAGGTCCGTGACGGCATCAATAAACCCCATGCCGCTGTGTTGCATCAGGAAGGTGATGGCGGTGCCGTGCGCCCCGCAACCAAAGCAATGGTAAAATTGCTTAGTTGGGCTGACGGTGAACGATGGCGATTTTTCGTTATGGAAGGGGCAGCAGGCTTGATAGTTGGCGCCGGCCTTCTTGAGCGGTACCTGATGGTCGATGACTTCGACGATATCCGTCCGGTCAAGCAGGGTTTGGATGAAGTCCTGGGGAATCATGGCCCAGGAGGTGCGTCAGGCGAGGGCCGCCTTGACGGATCCCGAGACGGCTGTCATGTCGGCTCGTCCGGCTAGGCGGGGCTTAAGCAGGGCCATGATTTTCCCCATGTCGCGTGCTGAGGTTGCGCCGGATTCTGTTATGGCGGACTGGATGGCGGTGTTGATCTCGTCTGCGGAGAAGGGTTGCGGCAAGTAATCAGACAGGATCGTCAGTTCGAAGGCCTCGCGATCGGCCAGATCTTGACGGGTGGCGGCCTCGTACTGGCTCTGTGCGTCCTTGCGCTGTTTGCTGAGTTTTTCGACGATGGCGATGACGCCATCGTCGTCAAGTTCGATACGCTCGTCGATCTCGCGTTGCCGGATGGCGGCAAAGAGCAGACGAAGGGCCGATAAACGATCGGCCTCACGGGCGCGCATTGCCGTTTTCATGTCATCCTGAATGCGGAGTTTTAGTGACATGCGGCGAACGGCTTGATGAGTTCAGTCGGATAGCGGCGGGTGCCGTCGGTATCCGGATTGGATCAGAACAGCTTCGGAGGCAGGGTTTGGCTGCGCATGCGCTTGTACTGGCGCTTGACGGCGGCAGCCAGCTTGCGCTTGCGCTCGTTGGTCGGCTTTTCGTAAAACTCGCGGGCACGGAGTTCAGTCAGGAGACCCGTCTTTTCGATGGCGCGCTTGAAGCGACGCATCGCGACTTCAAACGGCTCGTTTTCTTTGAGGCGAATGTTCGGCATATCAAAATCCGATAAAAAAGAGCGGTGATTATAGGCACGGTGTCTGGTAATTACAAGTTATCCTATGCGTCATGTTGGTCTTGGGTATCGAATCCTCTTGCGATGAAACGGGCGTGGCGCTGTATGACACGGTCGTTGGGCTGCGCTCGCATGCCCTTCATACCCAAGTGGAAATGCATGCCGAGTACGGTGGGGTGGTGCCTGAATTGGCCTCGCGTGACCACATTCGGCGCATCGTGCCCTTGACCCGACGCGTTTTGGATGAGGTGGGTGTCTCCCTCGCTGCGGTGGATGCCATTGCCTATACTCAAGGCCCGGGCCTGGCGGGGGCCCTGCTGGTGGGGGCGAGTTTCGCTCAAGGGCTGGCGGTTGGTCTGGGCATATCCGCTATTGGGGTGCATCACCTTGAAGGTCATTTGCTTTCGCCTCTTTTGGCGGATCCGCGCCCCGAGTTTCCCTTTGTGGCCCTCTTGGTGTCCGGTGGACATACCCAGTTGATGCAAGTTGATGGGGTCGGGCGTTACACCCTGTTGGGCGAGACCTTGGATGATGCTGCGGGAGAGGCCTTTGACAAGACCGGACAGCTGCTGGGTCTGCCCTACCCCGGGGGGCCGGAGATCTCGCGTCTGGCACAGCAAGGCGATGCCTTTCGCTATCCATTGCCACGGCCGATGCTGATGAGCAGTGACCTCGATTTTAGTTTTAGCGGCTTGAAGACAGCGGTCCTTAATCTGGTGCACAAGCATCCCGATGCCCGCCGCGAGGATGTGGCCGCTGCTTTTCAGGCCGCAGCGGTAGATGTCTTGGCCAGCAAGGCCTTGAAGGCGCTTAAGCAGACGGGGTTTTGCCGTCTGGTGATTGCCGGGGGGGTCAGCGCGAATACTTTGTTGCGTTCGCGTCTGAATGCCGAGGTGGCGCGCGTCGGGGCGACTGTTTATTACCCGCCATTGGCGTTGTGTACGGATAACGGGGCCATGATTGCCTATGCTGGGGCACAACGGTTGGTCGCCGATGCCCTGCCCTCGGACGGGGTATTCACAGTCAGGCCGCGCTGGCCTTTGAGCCAATTGCAGGCAGCTTAGTGGCCAGCCGCGTGACAGGGCTTGTGGCGTATAGGGTCAGGGTCATGGGGCGAAGTTCAGGTTGTTTTCTACCCACTGTTCTAGCCGCAAAAGGCGTAAGGCATCGTCCGGGAAGATTAGGGCCAGCGAGACGGTGCTCAGAAGCAGCGCCAGGGTGAAGGATCCGAGTACGCTGGCCGGACGCAGCCAGCCCCAGTAGCGTGCCGCGACATAGACCATGTCCTTCTCGTGTTCGGCAAGACTTAGCCAGTAGCGCAACATACCGATGACCAGATAGACGCTATAGCCGCCGGCCAGCGAGGCAAGTACGATGCGGAATACCGACAGCATGTCGATCTGGTTGATCCCCTTGTAGAACAGGGAGACGCCACCGACGGCGATAGAGGCCAGAAATGCGAGGGCGATGTTGATGACCAAGCGCTGTCGTTCGCGCGCCAGATCGCGCTGGCGACGGATGAAGAAATCGTCGATCTCGGCTTTGAAGTACTCGGTTTTTTCCTGTACTAGGGTGGAGATCTCGCTCTTCATGACGGCCATGCGCTGGTCAAGTACGCTTGACATGCGCTCGGCGGCATAGTCGACGAGTTCCCGTACATCATCCTTGGTCAGGCTGCGCTGGTCGTGTAGTTCCTGGGAGATCTTGTCCAGTTTGGCGTCGATTTCTTGGCTGGCGGTGCTGACAACGGCTTGCAGTTCGCTTCCCGCCTGACGCACGGCAGATTGCATGACGGCATCCAGTCGGTCGCCGGCACGACTGATCACGGTGTCCGAGGCCGCGTTCAGGTTGTCGCGTGCATAATCCATTTCCTTTTCGAACCAGGCCATGATGCCCCCTAAGGTTTTCGGAAACCGCCTTCCTCTCCTCGAACGAGGCGCTGGATGTTGGTACGATGCCGCCAAAAAATCAGGATAACCAAGATGATGAGTGCGCCCAGGCCCGCTTCGTCCAGCCAAGCGGCAAAGAAGGGCACTGCGGCCGAGGCGACAAGGGCGGAGAGCGACGACACACGAGTCAGGGCAAACACGGTCAGCCAGGCTAGCAGGCAGGCCAGGCCGAGTAAGGGGTTGAGAGCGAGCAGAATGCCGAGGGCGGTGGCGACGCCCTTGCCACCTTTGAAGTCGAAGAAGACGGGCCAGAGGTGGCCGATGAAGGCCGCTAGTCCGGCTAGCGCGGGTAGCCAGTCAGGAGTGGATATCTGTGTGCCCACGAGCATGGCAAGCCAGACCGCCAGCGTGCCCTTGAGGCCGTCACCCAAGAGGGTCAGGGCAGCAATCCTCTTGTTCCCGGTGCGTAGTACATTGGTTGCGCCGGGGTTGCCAGAGCCGTAACTGCGCGGATCAGGTAGATTGAAGGCACGCGACAGCAATACGGCTGCAGAAAGGGAGCCGAGCAGATAAGCTGCGAGCAGTGTCAGCAAGGTCGTCGTCATGGCCTGTAGAATAGCAGACCTTGATTGCATCGCTTATGTATTGATTCCATGGATATCCTCTTCCTGCACGATTTTCGTCTCGACCTCACCATTGGCCTTTATGAATGGGAACGGCAGGCACCGCAACCAGTGCTTATCGATTTGGAGATCGGACTGTATGATCATAAGGCGGGTCACAGCGATGCCATTGCCGACACCATTGATTATGGGCGGGTGGCGCAGCGTATCCAGGAGAGCCTGGTCGATAAGCCCCTCCGTTTGGTCGAAACCCTGGGTGAGCATATTGCTGAGATCGTGCGTGGTGAATTTGGTGCCCCTTGGGTGCGGATTACGGTGCGCAAACTGTCCATCCTGAGTAATGTTAAGGAGTTGGGCATCATTATCGAGCGCGGTAGCCGGTTTTGACCCTTTCAATGCTGGGCGCATTAGAGACGGCCTCGTGTAGAATTGCGCGGTTTTGAAGCACCCACTCGGTCCACGCTTGATATGAATCACATTCGCAACTTTTCCATCATCGCTCACATTGACCATGGCAAGTCGACGCTCGCCGATCGCCTGATCGAATATTGCGGGGGATTGGAGCGGCGCGAGATGGATGCGCAGGTTCTCGATTCCATGGATCTGGAAAAGGAGCGCGGCATTACCATCAAGGCGCAGACGGCCGCGCTGAGCTACAAGGCACGGGACGGCAAGACTTACGACCTGCATCTGATTGATACCCCGGGACATGTGGATTTCTCGTACGAGGTTTCTCGTTCTCTGTCGGCCTGCGAGGGGGCCTTGCTGGTGGTGGACGCATCGCAGGGCGTTGAGGCTCAGACGGTGGCGAATTGCTATACCGCTACGGAGTTGGGGGTTGAGGTGTTTCCGGTGCTGAACAAGATTGACCTGCCGGCGGCCGACCCGGATCGGATTGCAGAAGAGATTGAGGATATCGTTGGCATCGATGCCAGCGATGCGGTGCGTTGCTCAGCCAAGACGGGTCTTGGAATTGAGGAGGTGCTTGAATTAGTGGTGGCACGCGTACCGCCACCCAAGGGCGATCCTGATGCGCCTCTCAAGGCATTGGTTATTGACTCGTGGTTCGACAATTATGTGGGCGTGGTCATGCTGGTGCGTGTGGTGGACGGTGTTCTGAAGCCGAAGCAAAAGATTCGATTGATGGCCTCTTCCGCCGAGTTCCTGTGCGAACAGGTTGGTGTCTTTACCCCAAAATCCGTGCAACGCGAGCAACTGTCTGCCGGTGAGGTGGGCTTTGTCATCGCGGGCATCAAGGAGCTGCGCGCCGCCAAGGTGGGTGATACTGTCACCTTGGCGAGTCAACCGGCGGCCGAGGCATTGCCGGGATTCAAAGAGGCGCAGTCGCAGGTCTTTGCGGGTCTCTATCCGGTCGATTCGCACGAATATGACAGCCTGCGCGATGCCTTGATCAAGTTGCAGCTCAATGATGCGGCCCTGCATTTCGAGCCGGAGACCTCGCAGGCCCTGGGCTTTGGTTTTCGCTGCGGATTTCTCGGTCTGCTGCATATGGATATCGTCCAGGAACGACTGGAGCGGGAGTACAACCAGAGCCTGATTACCACGGCCCCATCGGTCGAGTATGAGGTGGTGATGAAGGACGGCACTCTGGTCGAGGTAGAAAACCCGGCCCGCCTGCCTGATCCGTCCAAGATCGAGGAGGTGCGTGAGCCGATCATCACCGCCACTATTCTGGTTCCGGAGGAATACCTGGGGAATGTGATGACGCTATGTAACCAGAAGCGCGGTAACCAGGTGGACATGCGTTACATGGGGCGTCAGGTGATGCTGAAATATGAGCTGCCGCTCAATGAGGTGGTCATGGACTTCTTTGACCGGCTTAAGTCAACCTCGCGTGGCTATGCTTCACTGGATTACGAATTCAAGGAATTCCGGGCGGACGATCTGGTCAAGCTGGATGTCCTCGTCAACAGTGAAAAGGTGGATGCCCTGTCGCTAATCGTGCATCGTTCGACCGCGCAATACCGAGGCCGTGAACTGGTGGCCAAGATGCGTCAATTGATCCCGCGCCAGATGTTCGACATCGCGGTACAGGCCGCCATTGGTGCGCACATCATTGCCCGCGAGACGGTTAAGGCGCTGCGCAAGAATGTGCTGGCCAAGTGCTACGGCGGCGATCTCAGCCGCAAGCAAAAGCTGCTTGAAAAGCAGCAAGAAGGCAAACAACGCATGACACAGGTGGGTAATGTTGAGATTCCGCAGGAGGCCTTCCTGGCCATCCTGCAGATTGGAGATGGGAAATGAGACCTTCCCATGTACTGTGTTCGCTCCTTCCAATGGGGGGGATTGTTTCTTCTGCGGTGGCCTGGCGGAGGCGGACATGAATTTTGCCCTGATCCTGTTCACCGCGACCCTTGTGACGGGGGGCGTTTGGTTGGTTGATCACTTGATCCAACGCTACCGGCCGGCCTTGCGGCGTGCCGAGGGGGCCAAGATCCCCCTTCTGGTGGAATACGCACGCAGTTTCTTCCCGGTCATCCTGGCGGTTTTTCTACTGCGCTCCTTCCTGGTTGAGCCGTTCAAGATTCCTTCCGGATCGATGATCCCGACCTTGCAGATCGGCGACTTCATTCTCGTCAACAAGTATGAATACGGTATCCGCCTGCCCGTGATTAACCAGAAGATCCTCTCGCTCGGCACGCCGCAGCGGGGTGATGTCATGGTTTTTCGTTTTCCACAGGATACGCGGCTCGACTACATCAAGCGGGTAGTTGGTATACCGGGTGATACGATCGAGTACCGTGCTGACAAGCGCTTGATCATCAATGGTCGCCCGGTCGCCCGTGCCCCGGCGGGTGAGTATGGTTATGAGGCGGGTGGGCTTAACTGGGTGCGTGGCCAGCAGTATCGTGAGACCCTTGATGCAGGCGTGCATACCAGCCTGGTGTTGCCGAGCATGCCACCCGTGATCGAACATCAGGTCCAGGGTGATTTTGCCTTTCGCGACGATTGTCGTTATGAAGATGCCGGCTTTCGCTGTGTCGTGCCACCCGGCCACTATTTTATGATGGGCGACACCCGTGATGCCAGCAACGATTCCCGCTATTGGGGTTTTGTCCCCGATAAAAACATCGTGGGGCGGGCCTTCTTTATTTGGTGGAATTTCGATGACCTCACCACGGCACTGAAAAACCTTGATGCCCCCAAACGGATTGGCCGGTTTATTACGGATGTCTGATCCTTTATCCCGACTGCAGGAACGGCTGGGCTACCATTTTCAGTCGCCTCAAATCCTGGTTGATGCCCTGACCCACCGCAGTTTTGCGGCTAGCAACAACGAACGGCTCGAGTTTCTCGGTGATGGGGTGCTCAACCTGTGCATCGGCCTCCTGCTGTATGAGCGTTTTCCACAGATCAAGGAAGGTCGCCTGTCGCGCCTGCGGGCCAATCTGGTCAGCCAGCAGCCCTTGTTTGAGATTGCCATCGAACTGCGACTGGGAGAACGGCTGCGTTTGGGCGAGGGCGAGATGCGCAGTGGTGGCAAGGAACGGCCCTCGATCTTGGCCGATGCCGTGGAGTCGGTGTTTGGTGCTATTTTGTTGGACGGGGGATTTGAGGCGGTGCGCGGGGTTATTTCCCGCCTGTTTGCGGCGCGGCTGGCCCTTATTGATCCGGAACAACAGGGCAAGGACCCCAAGACCCGCTTGCAGGAATGGTTGCAGGGACGGCGCCTGGGGCTGCCTGTCTATGCCTTGCGTGATACTCAGGGCCAGGCGCACGCGCAGACCTTTGTGGTGGAGTGTCGCGTCGTGGCGCTGAATGTGCGGACTGAAGGCCGGGGTGCCAGCCGCAAGGCGGCAGAACAAGCCGCAGCCGAGGCGGCGTGTGAGGCCGTGGAATCAAAGATGTGAGGGGCCGCAGATGAAGACAGGACTTATCGCCATCGTCGGGCGACCCAATGTGGGCAAGTCGACCCTGGTCAATTCTTTGGTTGGGGTCAAGATCAGCATCACGGCGGATAAGCCGCAGACGACGCGTCATCGCATTCTCGGTGTGCGTACCGAGGTCGATACTCAGTTCGTGTTCGTTGATACGCCAGGTTATCAGACTCGGCACAAGAGTCAGTTGAACAGCACGATGAATCGTGCCGTGCAGCAAGCCTTGGCTGAGGTGGATGTGGTTGTCCTGGTGCTGGAAGCGGGTCGCTTTACTCCGGCGGACATGCAGGTGCTGAGCTTGTTGCCATCCTCTCGCCCGGTCATTGCCATCATTAACAAGGTGGATCTCGTGGCTGACAAGGCCCGGTTGCTGCCGGAATTGCAGGCCCTGGCGGGGCGATTCCCCTTTGCCGAGCTGGTGCCGTTGTCGGCGCAGACGGCCAGTGACGCTGAACGCCTCCTGTCTATCATCAGACCCTACCTGCCGGAGGGTGAAGCGATGTTCGATGAAGATGCGATCACGGATCGAAGTGAGCGCTTCCTCGCATCTGAGATCGTTCGGGAAAAGGTCTTTCGCCTCACGGGTGATGAGATCCCCTACGGCACGGCGGTGGAGATCGAACAGTTCACGCAGGAGCCTTCCGGGATGCGGCGCATCGGGGTGGTGATTTTGGTTGATCGCGAGGTGCACAAACCCATCATACTGGGGGCGGGCGGTGAGCGGATGAAGCGTATTGCCAGTGAGTCGCGTCAGGACATGGAGCGACTGTTCGAGGCTAAGGTTCACCTGACATGCTGGATCAAGGTGAAGACCGGCTGGATGGACAGCACCGCCATGCTCAAGCGTTTGGGACACGAATAAGCTACTCATGGCCAATCAGATTGATCAGGCCGAGAGCTGGGTTCTGCATACGCGGCCTTATCGTGAGACCAGCCTTTTGGTGGATGTATTTAGCCGGGAGCATGGTCGCCTGAGCTTGGTGGCGCGCGGCGGTCGTCGGCCGCTCTCGTCGTTGCGGGCGCGTTTGCTGGCCTTCCAGCCCCTTGCGCTGTCTTGGTTTGGCAAAGGGGCGGTACGAACCTTGCACGCGGCCGAGTGGCAGGGGGGGCTGCGCGATCTCGCTGGGGGTGCCCTGATCTGCGGCTTCTACCTCAATGAATTGCTACTTCGGTTATTGCCGCCCGAAGATGCCCACGCGACCTTGTTTGATGCCTATGGCGCGACCCTGCACGCCTTGGCGATGGGGGAGGTGGCGGAGCGCTGCCTGCGCCGCTTCGAACTTGTCTTGCTTGAAGAGATGGGCTACGCCGAGCCCCTGCATCAAACTGCAGCGGGGGAGTCTATTGAGGCCGAGGGGCGTTATCGTTGGCATCCCGAAACCGGGTTGGTGGAGGTTGCCAAGGAGGCTGATGGTGGCGCTCATTCCGGGGTGTATTCTGGTGCAATGCTACAGGCCATGGTGGCCGGCGACTGGTCGCACCCGGCGGTATTGCAAGGCAGCAAATTCCTCATGCGGGCCCTGATCGGCCATCATCTCGGTGCGGGGCAACTCCACACCCGACAACTTCTCATTGATTTCAACACCCTAAACCCATGAATCCATCCTGTTCAAACCGAAAACTCGGCGTCAATATCGACCATGTGGCCACCTTGCGCCAAGCCCGAGGCACGCCTTACCCCAGCCCCATTGAGGCAGCCTTGCTGGCTGAGGCAGCGGGTGCTGACCTGATCACTCTGCATTTGCGTGAGGATAGGCGCCATATTCAGGATGCCGATGTGTTTGCCTTGCGACCCTTGTTGAAGACGCGCATGAATCTGGAGATGGCCGTCACCGAGGAGATGATCGGCATTGCCCTCAAGGTGCGGCCTCAGGATGTGTGTCTGGTTCCGGAACGCCGTCAGGAACTGACTACGGAAGGTGGACTTGATGTGGTGGGTCAGAGAGACCGTTTGCTCGATGCGTGCCAGCGTCTGGGGGCGGCCGGGATCCGGGTTTCTTTATTTATTGATGCCGAGGCGCGGCAACTGGAGGCCGCGCGTGCGGTCGGGGCGCCCGTAGTGGAAATCCATACGGGGCGTTTTGCCGAGGCCGAAGGGATATCGGTCGCAGAAGAGTTGGAGCGGATTCGGCAGGCGGTAGCGCGGGGCCTGGACTTGGGCTTGCAGGTCAATGCGGGGCATGGCCTGCACTATCAGAATGTCCAGTCGGTTGCCGCTATCCCTGGGGTTGAGGAGCTCAATATCGGTCACGCCATCGTGGCTCAGTCCATCTTTACCGGCTGGACGCCCGCCGTTAATGAGATGAAGCGGTTGATTCTGGCTGCTTAGGTCTATTTAGGATGCTTCCATAAACTCAAGCTCCGCCGCCATGCTGCGTTGTCCATAAAAATCATTCTTTACATATTAACCAGATGCAGCGTCACGGTTTTTTGCTCGCGTATTGTCTGGCTCAGGATTTCAAATGTATAGAAGCGTCCTTTAGACTGGGCGTGAAAGGCGTTCGGTGATGGCGGCCAGGTCTTCTGGCAGGCCACGCAAAAC
>SXRG01000115.1 GCA_005793645.1 Burkholderiales bacterium | reverse complement strand
GGCAGCGGCTATCTCCTGACGGCAGCGCCGACCATGGCGAGCGAGTGGGCCTATCGCGCATCGATTCGCTAACCAATCCATCGGCATGGAGGGTGCCGGCTGGAAGAAAGCGGTCGCGCCGGCATAGGCCGCCTGCATCGTGGCTTGTATCGCATCCCACCCCAAATAGTTCGCATAAATATCCGCCCAGTTGAGTGAACAACAGGCCCATGCCGGACGTCCGGATTGCCGGGCGGCGAGGAGCGGCACATAAGCCACATTACTGAACACAGCATCAATCTGCAGGCGATCCAATTCGTGCGCCAGCCTGTCAATACGCCGCCCCAACCGTTCATGAAAGACAGCGAAGGCCGCTCGACTCGCCGGGACATCCACACGCAAGGCATCGTGCATGACGAAGGCGGTCTCGATAGCCTCTGTTTGATGGATGAAAGGCGCAGGCAAACGCGCCGCCAAATGTGCCGCGGGTAAGGCCGACTGGACTACGAATTCGATATCGGATTGCCGCGCACGCAACGCATGCAACACCGGTGCAGTTTGCGCCAAATGGCCAAGACCGTGATGGCTGATACTGATGTAAAGGCGCATCAAAGAGGCGTGCCACGCCCCAGGATTTCACGCAGCAAAGGCACCGTGGCCGGACGCTTCAAACTGAGACTCAGGATATCCAGTGCATCAACCGTTGTTAGCAGACTGGGCAGATCACGCCGGCTGTGTGTAATCAGATAGCGCACCACCTCTTCCGGGATGTGCATCCCTCGCGCCACAGCGCGTTCGCGCACCGCCTCGGCACGCTGTACCTCATTGAGAAGATGCAACTGGAACACCAGCCCCGAACCCAACCGCGTACGGAGATCCTCGCGCAAGGCCAGACCGGCAGGGGCTTGATCGCCGGCCACAAGGATCGTGCCGCCCCCCTCACGCGCACGGATGATGAGCGAGAACAGGCGTATCTGCGCCTCGGCATTCAGGGCATCGACCGCATCCACGGCAAGGAATTGCGGCAGGTCCTCGGGCAGATCGTCCCTGCAATAGTCCGCTGCCCGGCCCACTTCACGCGCATGCGCCACAGCGGCCCGCAAGAGGTGGGATCTCCCACAACCCACCTCGCCCCACAGATAGGTAACCACCTCGCCGCCCGCGCTATCGGCCGCGAGATAACAGGCACTGGCTGCCTCAAAGTTATCGCCCGGCAGAAAGTTGTCAAAGCGCGGTAACGCCTCGGGGCGGATATCAAGAATGAGCTGACGCAGCGGGATCACGCTGCGTCAGGATAAAGATCGGCCAGGCGGCCCGGCACCACCACACCGCGTTCGGTGATGATGCCGCTGACCAGTCGCGCCGGGGTGATATCAAAGGCCGGATTTGCCGCCGCACAACCTTGCGGAGTCAGGCGCACGGTATGCAGCGTATCTTCCACACCCCCCAGAATGTGCGTCACCTCACCAGCATCGCGTTCCTCGATGGGGATGTGCGCGCCATCTGAAATGCGCCAGTCGATAGTCGGTCCAGGCACAGCCACATAAAATGGAAGGCCGTTATCGTGCGACGCCAGCGCCTTGAGATAAGTGCCGATCTTGTTAGCGACATCGCCATTGTTTGCAACACGGTCAGCACCGACGATCACCACATCGACCTCACCGCGCCGCATCAATAAACCAGCGGCGTTGTCGGCGATCACCGCGTGGTCGATACCCTGCTCGCGCAGTTCCCAGGCGGGCAGCGAAGCGCCCTGATTGCGCGGCCGAGTTTCGCTGGCCCAGACAAACAACGGCAACCCAGCGGCCTGAGCGGCATACACCGGGGCCAGCGCCGTCCCCCAATCCACCGTCGCCAACCAGCCCGCGTTGCAATGGGTCATCACCCTGAGCGGCTGGCCAGGCTTGGCCAGCTTTTGAAACAACACCAAGCCATGCTGAGCGAGGGCAGCGTTGCGCGCCACATCCTCGTCGCAGATACACGCCGCCTCCGTCCACGCCGCCGCCGCGCGTTGCTGCGCCGAAAGTGGCAACAGCACAGACTGCATCCGTTCCACAGCCCAGCGCAGATTCACCGCTGTTGGCCGCGTAGCGACGAGTGCCGTACCCGCATGATCGAGACCCGCATCCGACGCATCGACGCGCATCGCCAACGCCATGCCATAAGCTGCCGTCGCGCCGATCAGTGGCGCGCCACGCACCCGCATCACCGAGATCGCTTCACATGCGTCCGCCAGTGTGCTCAAGGTGCACCACTGCAACCGGTGCGGCAACAGGGTCTGGTCGATGATCTCCACATGTCCGTTGGACAGCGGGCGAATCGTGCGCGTGGGTTGGCCATTGGCTTTCATAAGACGGGATTATCCTTGAATCCACAGGCTTGCAATACAATCACGATATGAGTTCCCCCGTTTCCGCCGCCCTAGCCATTGCTGCCCTGGACCGCTTGCTGCGCACACAACCGGCTAGCGCCAGCCGTATGGCCGCCCATGCCGGGCGCACATTTCGCTTCAGTCTGCCCTTATTGGCCCTCGATTTCAGCTTCAATGACCAGGGTGGTCTGGAGCCGGCTGCAACCGACATCACGCCTGACACCGAGATTCAACTGAACGCTGCCATCCTGCTTCGCCTGGCCCTGCAGGATTCACAGGCCCTGCAATCGGCACCGGTCAGCGGGAACCTCGGGCTGGCCCGCGATCTCCTGGCGTGCCTGAATACATTTGACCTTGCCTTGGCCCTCGCGCCATTGACGGGAGACATGGTCGCCGCACGCGCCGATCAAGCCATAGGGCTGCTGTCAGGTGGTCGTCGCAAAGCCCTGGCGACCTTGGCCGGCAACACCGCCGAGTACCTAATCTACGAGGCCCACTTGCTTGCTTCGGCATCGCTTGTCGCCGAATTTAATCTTGGCGTCGATCAATTCCGCGAACGCCTGGATCGACTGGAAGCACGGCTCGCCCACCTTGAAAAACATGTAACCGTCACCGGGGGCACTGCCTGATGCG
>SXRG01000114.1 GCA_005793645.1 Burkholderiales bacterium | reverse complement strand
TACTGGAGGCCTTTGCGCAACTCAACGCCCCAGGGTGGAAACTGCTGATCGTTGGAGAGGGCCCCTATCACGATGTGCTGATTCAAAAAACCGCTGCACTTCAATTAAATGAACGGGTCATTTTCGCAGGGCAACAGCCCAATCCCGAGGATTGGATGCGAGCGATGGATATCTTCTGCCTGCCGTCTTACGCCAACGAAGGCGTGCCGCAGGCGATCCTACAGGCTATGTTGACTGGTTTACCCATCGTCACCACGCCAGTAGGAGCGATTCCAGAGGCCGTACAAGACGAAGAAAGCGCGCTGATCGCACCTCCCAAAGACGCTGCCGCGCTCGCCTCCGCCTTGGATCGCCTAATCCATTCAGTAGAGAAACGCATAGCTCTGGGCACACAGGCACGGGAAGCTGCGCAGCAGTGTTTCACGCTGGACATCATGTTGATTCAAATGGAAGATGTGTTTTCCCGCGCAGCCGAGAGGATGAGCGCATGAAGGATTATCACCGCACCATCGCCGTCCTGGTTCGGCGGATCCGGCCCGCCAGCATTCTTAACGCACCGTTGGCGCTGGCTGGCTGGCTGCGGCCCTCGAACATGGCCCGGCGATGGATGGCATCGACCTCTATGCCGGACAGACGGCTGGATACCGGCGCTTTCTTGCCCATGACCTGGATCGCGGCCTGCCCGGCGATCTGCCCGAGTACGAACTGGGCGTCTGCTGCGAGGGGATCGAGCACCTGGCCAATCCCGGCCTGTTGCTGGACGATTTCTTTGCTCACCTCAAGCCGGGCGGAAGCTTCATCGTCTCCACCCCAAACACTTGGTATCCGGCGGCGCGACTGGCTTACTTGCTGCGCGGCTTCTTCCCCAGTTTTCCCTGCTTGGTAGGCAAGATTCGGAACGGCAGCCACATGCACATCCAGCCATGGACTTGGCCTCAGTTGTATCTCTTCCTGCGCTTGTCCGGAGTTGTCGAAATTCGCTTGCACAATGTGAACGAGCCCAAACCCAAGCATTTTCTCGAACGCCTGGTAGGCCTGCCCTTGGGCCTATATTGCCGGGCGCGAGAAAAAAAGGCCACCGACACCGAGGAAGCCGTCTTCTGGCAGATAGCAGGTAGCACCCAATCCCGATATGGTCGGCGTCTAGTGGTGTCGGCGCGGAAACCCGGTTCATCCACTCCTGATACGCTTAATCTTGAACAAGTGAACGATCGTGAATAAAACAATCCAACGAGCCTCACCCCTCTCCGCCAATGATGCCATCGAAAACGTGGCAAATGCGGGCGCAGAAAAAGGTCAAAAATCTGCCTTCTTCTTGAGCGATTTCAGGGAATTGAAGCTGACGTGTTTATCAACTCTCATGCGTAGCCCCAATTTACAGGGCTGTGCAGAGGCTCCCTTGCCCCGGAAGAACAAAGGTACATGACAACATTCCCAGAAACTCCGGCCTCCATTCTCTTCATTAATGTTACGCGCATTGGTGATACATTATTCGCCACACCCGCCATTCGCGCCGTTGCGGCTGCTTGGCCGCTAGCAAAAGTCACGGTATTGGGCCATCCAAAACGGGTAACCGTATTAGAGAATCTATCGTTCATTCATGATATTGGTAGCATTACCAAGAACCGTGCAATCTGTCTCGGATGGCTAACAACAAAGAAATTCGACCTAGCCTTCGTCTATGGCTCAGATGAAAACTTAATTTCATACGCTCTGCGTGTCGCAAAACGAGTAGTTGCCTTTCAGCAACGGAACAAATCCATCAACAAAAAACTCTTTGCTTCTGTACACCCCGCCCTTCATGGCGAACATGAAGTTAAGAAATTTCTAAGGCTTCCTGAGGCCATAGGAGTCTCTCACACCAGCTTACGTATCGGTTTTCAGGTCACCCCCGCTGAAATCGCTGCAGCAAATCGCCGATTGAAAGATGCCAATATTGCTACTGCCAGCCCACTCATCGGGCTCCAAGTTGCGAGCTTTCAAACAAAGGCGTACCGAGATTGGCCTATCACCTATTTTGCAGAATTATGTGAGCGCATCTTGGTCCAATGGCCAACAGCCCATTTCCTGATCTTCGGAGGTTCCGAAGAAAAACAGCGCACTGCATGGCTCAAGGAGCAACTTGGAAACCACGCTGTGGTCTTTGCCGGACACCTCAGTCTGCGCGAAACCGGCGCTCTAATGTCATTGATTGATCTTTACATCGGGATAGATACCGGTCCTACTCATATCATGAGCAGCTTCGATATTCCCATGGTCTTATTGTACCATTGCTTGAATTCAAGTCACATCGGATCTCCGCTCAATCATCCACATTGCATCATGATCGACCATCCAGAACTCATACGAGGAAATTGCACCAATGAAACATCCATGTCCGCGATATCAGTAGAAGATGTTTTTTGTGCAGTACAGAACACACTGAATATAGCCAATAAAATTCAAGCATGAGAATTCTAATTATCAAGCGCGACAAGATTGGTGACCTGATTCTAACCACACCACTACTCGCACTAATCAAGTCGCACATGCCATCGGCTGAACTACATCTACTGGCCAATACCTATAATGGCTGGGTAGCAAAAGAAAATCCGCACATTGACCGGTTGTGGTTGCCTCCGCGCACACGCGATGGAACCCATATTCACCCGACTGCACCACTAAAACAACTATGGCAAATACTGCAGCTTCGCCGCCAGCACTACGACTTTATCATTGTTGCAAACGGTAGCATATCGTGGCGAGCCAATAAACGCGCCCAGCAAATAGCAACCTCCAAAACGCAAGTTATCGCCTACTGCGAACCTAACCAACAACAAGGCATCAAATACGCTCTGCCACCCCCTACCCATGGTCACGAAACAGAACGCATCGTTACGCTATTAACCCCTTTGGGCCTGAATATCACTCCAGACAGAATTCCATACCCTTTTTTTCGGCCGCCCCCCACTTGGCTAGATTCAGCAAAGAATTTCCTCACTGAACACAACCTCACTCCCGGTAGCTACATCATGCTCGGTGTGGGCACACGTCGCCGAACTCGCCAGCCGGAACCAGCTCAGTTGTTACGCTGGGCAGAAGATCTGTATGTACGGTTTGGCCTGCATACAGTATTTACATGGTCGCCCGGCAAACGAGACGCAAACCTTTATCCTGGTGACGATGACATCGCCGAGGCAGTACTGACCGATTGTCCAAATTGGATCCATCCCTACCAGGGTAAATTAAATATAGTGGTCGGATTAACTTGGTTAGCAAAAGCTTCTATTTATCCGGATAGCGGGTTAATGCATGTTGCTGCCGCTAGTCCCGGGGGAGTGGTAGGACTATTCGCCGATCCCGAAAACTCATCATCACCCGATGTTTGGGGTCCCAAGGGCGCACATGTGCGGATCGTAGTTGCACCGCAGCACATTGCTGATGTTCCAGACAAGACCATCCTGTCTGCGCTTACGGAAATCTTGAATTTGCCATGACCGTGTCGCGCACTCACCTGCTCATCAACTACCCAAAGTTCCCAGCCCCGCTGAAACACAGTTTGGCCAAACGCGGTATTACCTTGGTTGAGGACAACTGGCAACCAGACCCCGGACTGCTTCCGCAAACACTAGCATGCATCGTTGATTTCGGCGGTAGCGTCAAGAAACCCTTCCAGTCCTTAATATGGAAACATCGCCTCTCTCGCTATGGAGTGCCAATATTTTCTTGGAACCGCGATGCACCGCACAATAATAACCTCCGTACATGGATGCTTGCCCTATTTAAGCATTTGCAACCACTCGATATATACGCAACACACAGCCTTATCGATGATCGGTGGCGCCTCGCCGACACGGTACTCTATCTACCCAATGCCGCCGATACATCCCAATATAATCTACGCGGCGAACCGGATGCCGTGCTCAAAAGGTTGCGTGATCCCGCACAGTACAGATGGGATGTCTCTTTTTTCGGTGCATTGGACGGTATCCGCTATAAGGAGGCAGCATCCCGGCAAGCATTCTTTGGCACGCTGGCGACCCGGCTTGATGCCTTAGGGATACGCCACCGCTTCGTCGATACCATATGTACCCCGCTCTCACTGGAAGAGCAAGTCAAACTGATCCAAACATCGCGCATCAACCTCAACTTCGGCGCGCGCTGCGACTATGGCGACTTCCCTGCTTCGGGACTACCGGAACGCTGCTTCGGCATTCCGGCTTGCGGCGGCTTCCTGCTCACCGACCGACGCGTCCATACGGCGGACAGCTTCGAGATCGGTCGGCACCTGGATGAATTCGCCGATCTCGATGAATGCGTGGCGAAGATCAGGGACTACATGGACGACTTCACTCGCTGCCGCGACATCGCGGAAGCGGGCTGGCGGCATGTGATGCGCCACCATACTTACGCCAACCGGGCAGAAACCCTGCACCACGCCTTGCTGGACTGGCATGCCGGTCGGCGGGGGCTGATTCCCGATTCGTTCAAACCACAGAAGGACGCGGCAACATGAACATTGCACACACGCGCTACCTAGCGGTTGCGACACTTCTCGCGGCGACTTTCTTCATCTTCCCCATCCCGCATACCGTGGCGCTGCGCAATTTGTTCCTGCTGATGCTGATCGGCATGCTGGTCTATCTGCGGAGGGAAGAAGGACCGGTCGCCAAGGGCTCCGTTGCTCCGCTCCACAATGTGGAAATACGAATGCTCGGTATCCTTACCCTCTGGATGTTTGTGCAGACTTCGCTGTGGGCGGTCGACAAGGCATTTTCCTTCGAGGAATTCACAAGGGAATGGGTGGGGACGCTGTTCGTGGCATGGCTGGGGTATGCGACCACAAGGCGCATGTCGACGAATGCGCCGGTATACGTGGGTGGGCTGCCTGCGTGGATCGCCATTGCGCTTTTCGCGCATGCTGGATGGTTGCTTGTTTTTCAGGCAACACACTGGGCGCAGACCGGTCATTACGCACTGGGCAGCACGCCTTATGGCGACTATTCAGTATTGTCCACGTCCATAAATATGGCCTTTGCACTGCTGATTGCTGACCTTACTGTGCGCTGGAAAAGCAGTAGCAAACTCTTTCCCTGGTCCATATGGGTGACACGCGCTCTGTTTCTGGTGACCGCCATCGCAGTCGTCGCGGTCAAGGCGCGCAACGGGGTCATCACGGTGGCGGTTGTGCTGACATTACTGACCGCTCTGCTGGCTTGGCGAGAACATACACGCTGGCAATCAAATCGAGGAATGCTCGTGGGCCTAGTAGCACTCATGCTGGCGGCCAGCATCTTCGTCATTAATTTTAAAACGGACCCTCGCTGGGCAACCTTTGTTGAAACCATTCCCATTGCCTTGGATACACAATCGCATAAAGCATGGTTGGACAAGCAACAGTACCCATTGTCAACATTGCCCTCTGGCGAACAAGCCGACTCGTCTGCGTATGATCGGCTCGCCTGGGGCAAGATAGCGTTAGAGGGCATTGCCAGCCAACCACAAGGGTATGGATACGGACTCGGCGGTTTTGGGCGTTATATTGAAGAAAGGTACGGAGTCACGGGTTTCGTCAGCAGCCACAGCGGCATCCTTGACTTTACGCTCGCCAACGGACTACTAGGTCTATTGTTATTGCTCATTTTCTGCGCCCTATTATTCCGTCAAGGATGGCTAGCCTGGACGGCAGGAAACCCTTGGGGTCTGGCCCTTATGCTGATACTGACAAATTATTTCGTCCGCATCCTTCTGGACGGTCATTTCGGCAGTTATCGCCTAAAAATGGTTGCACTCCTGCTTGGAATCCTCTACGGGCTGGCCATCTGGCCACAGCAGACAACTACAACCAGTGAATTACCCCTAGGCCACAAGAACACCTCGTAAAAACAAACCCTTCATGGCCTCATAATCACATGAAAATACTCGTTATCCGCCGCGACAACATCGGCGACTTGGTCTGCACCACACCCCTGCTGCACGCACTGCGCCAACAATTGCCGCAGGCGCGTATTGAATGCCTAGTCACCCACTATAACCAGGCCGTGTTGCAGAACCACCCAGACATCGATGCGCTGCATGCCTACACAAAGGCCAAGCACCGTTCTGCGGATGAATCGATCATCGGTATCTACTGGCGACGCCTACGCACGGTGCTGGCCTTACGCAACCAGCATTTCGATTGGGTAATCCTACCTGGCGGTGCCAATGCCAGCGCCCTGCGTTTTGCTGGATGGATAAAGGGGAAGCAAGTATTAGCTCGCAACGAGCAGGATACAGCGACCTGTCCGCATGAGGTCGAACAATGTTGCCACTTATTGACGCGCCTAGGCCTCGACTATGCGACTCCCCCTTGCCTGATCAAACCAAATCCGACGGAAACGGCAGCACTCCGATCACGCTTGGCCGCCGCCTTCCAGACCCCACCGCGTCGGCTCGTCGCCCTCCACATCAGTGCACGCAAACCCTCGCAGCGCTGGTCGGCTGCAGCTTTCGCTAGTCTGGTCCATAAACTTACCAATGATGGATGTGCCTGCTTACTACTTTGGGCACCTGGAAGTAGCGACAACCCAGAACATCCAGGTGACGACGAAAAAGCAGCGCAGGTAATGGCCTTAGCCGATGGTGTGCCTATTCTACCCATACCCACTCGACGACTGGATGAATTGATTGCTACCCTATCGTTATGCGACGCCATGATCTGCTGCGACGGCGGTGCCATGCATCTGGCCGCCGGCCTTGGAAAACCCATCGTTGCTTTGTTTGGGAAATCTGATATCGGGCGATGGCGTCCATGGGGTGTACCCCATATTGCACTTCAACATTCCAGCCTGAATGTTGAAGCCCTATCAGTCGAAGATGTGTTCAAC
>SXRG01000113.1 GCA_005793645.1 Burkholderiales bacterium | reverse complement strand
CGTCTCGGTCGCTGCCGTTGGTCGTCGGGATACTCGCCACCTTCGTGCGCTGCGCTGCTGCGGCCAATTCCGCGCGTGCAACACTGAGCAGCGCAGGTTCTGCGCGCGCGGGCTCCATCCCAACCTCTGATGTCTCTGTGGTTGATTTGACCGTGGAACTGAACAAGGAAGCTGCTTACGCCGACATTTGCGCTGCCATGAAGGCCGCATCCGAAGGCGCCATGAAGGGCGTGCTGGGCTACACCAACGAGAAGGTGGTTTCTACCGATTTCGTCGGCAATGCGGCTCCGTCCACCTTTGACGCCGAGGCAGGCATTGCTTTGGACAGCACCTTCGTCAAGGTTGTGGCTTGGTATGACAACGAGTATGGCTACACTTGTAACATGCTGCGTCTCGTCGAGCATGTCTCTAAGTAATCCGGTCGCAACACCCCTGTGACACGATGCGGGGTCTCGCCCCGTGTCGTGTCGGGTAAGCCGTAAGGCTTGGGTTGTTCAAGCCTTACCACTGACCTCAAATCTGTTTTCGTGGAGTGCCAAATGTCTTTTATTCGTGTGACTGATATCCCTCTCGCTGGCAAGCGCGTGTTGATCCGCTCTGACCTCAATGTCCCTATCAAGGACGGCAAGGTAACTTCTGATGCCCGCATCACCGCGTCCATGCGTACCATCGAGCATTGCATTGCTGCCGGCGCCAAGGTCATGGTGACCTCGCATCTGGGCCGTCCGACCGAGGGTGAATTCAAGGAAGAAGATTCTCTGAAGCCCGTGGTGGATAACATTGCCGGTCGTTTGGGCAAGAATGTGCGCCTGATCCGCGATTGGACTGAAGGTGGTTTTGAGGTTGCTGACGGCGAATTGGTGGTGTTGGAAAACTGCCGCGTCAACAAGGGCGAGAAGAAAAACGTTGAAGAGACTGCGAAGAAATACGCCGCTTTGTGCGATGTGTTCGTGATGGACGCCTTCGGTACGGCTCACCGCGCCGAGGCCTCCACCGTAGGCGTTGGCCTGTTTGCCCCGGCCGCTGTGGCGGGCATCCTGCTCACCGAAGAACTGGACGCCCTGCAAAAGGCGCTGGCGGCTCCGGCCCGACCCATGGTCGCCATTGTTGGTGGCTCCAAGGTGTCCACCAAGTTGACCGTGCTGGAATCGTTGGCCGACAAGGTCGACCAGCTCGTGGTCGGGGGTGGCATTGCCAACACCTTCCTCGCCGCCATGGGTAAGAATGTCGGCAAGTCGCTGTGCGAACACGATCTGATCCCCACCGCCAAGATGCTGATCGAAAAGATGGCCGCGCGTGGCGCATCGATTCCCATCGCCGTCGATGTGGTCTGCGGCAAGCAGTTTGATGCCAACGAACCGGCCGTGCTGAAGAACGCCGACGAGGTGGCTGACGATGACATGATCTTCGACATCGGCCCGAAGTCGGCACAGGAGCTGGCTGACATTATCGCCAAGGCGGGTACCATCGTCTGGAATGGCCCGGTCGGCGTATTTGAATTTGATCAGTTCGGCGAGGGCACCAAGACCGTCTCCATGGCGATTGCCAATGCGCCGGGTTTCAGTCTCGCTGGCGGTGGAGACACCATCGCGGCGATCCAGAAATACGACATCTACGACAAGGTGACTTACATCTCTACCGCAGGTGGTGCCTTCCTCGAATACCTCGAAGGTAAGGTTTTGCCTGCTGTGGACATGTTGGAATCCCGCGCCCGATAAGGGTGTCTCTGAGATAGGGGGAACGAGGAGGCGATCCGCAAAGGCGGCTTTGTCCTCTTAAGAATATGTTGCGTAGAACCAAAATTGTTGCCACCTTGGGCCCATCCTGTTCGGACCCTAAGAGGCTCGACGCTGCCATCGCGGCAGGCGTTGATGTCGTACGCCTGAATTTTTCGCATGGCAAGCCAGAGGAGCATATTGAGCGCGCCGAACTGGTGCGTTCCATTGCCCGTACGCGCGGTCGTGCCGTAGGCGTTCTAGCGGATATGCAAGGCCCCAAGATCCGGATTGGAAAATTCAAGGACGGCAAGATCAGCTTACAACCGGGCGACGCCTTCATTCTGGATGCCAAGTGCAGCCTGGGCGATCAGGCGCGTGTGGGTTTGGACTATCCGGAACTGGTACACGATGTGGCCCGTGGCGCCACCTTGTTGCTGGATGACGGCCGCATCGAGATGTGGGTAGAGTCGGTCGAGGGCAGCCAGATCCATTGCAAGGTGGTGCAAGGCGGTGCCCTGTCCAATAACAAGGGCATTAACCGCAAAGGCGGCGGTCTGTCGGCCGCTGCGCTGACGGACAAAGATCGCGAGGACATCATTACGGCCGTCAAGCTTAAGGCTGATTTCATTGCGATCTCCTTCCCCAAGGACGCGGCCGATGTGCATCTGGCTCGCCAATTGGTGACCGAGGCGGGCGGCAAGTCCTGGATCGTGGCCAAGATCGAGCGTACCGAGGCGATTACTAACCTCGAAGAAATCATCGATGCGTCGGATGCCATCATGGTGGCGCGTGGCGATCTGGGCGTGGAAGTTGGCGATGCAGCTGTTCCGGCCTTGCAAAAGCGCATGATTCGCGCCGCACGTGAGCGCAACAAACTGGTCATCACGGCGACGCAGATGATGGAATCCATGATCAGCAGCCCAATCCCAACCCGTGCCGAGGTCTCCGATGTGGCCAATGCCGTGTTGGATGGCACCGATGCCGTGATGTTGTCGGCAGAGACGGCCGCCGGGCAGTTTCCCATTGAGGCTATTTCGGCGATGCATCGCGTCTGTAGCGAGGCCGAGAAAGAGATGCAGCCCGATATTGGGCGGGGTATGATGGATCGTGGCCTGTTGCGTGCCGAAGAAGCGATCGCGATGTCGGCGGCCTTCACCTCGTTGCACCTCAATGTCAAGGCGATTGCGGCCATGACTCAGTCCGGATCCACGGCCTTGTGGATGAGCCGCCTGTCGACCAAGGCGCCCATCTTCGCATTGACTCCGGAGGTTGAGACGCGGCGTAAGGTCACTCTCTTCCGCGGCGTCTATCCGATAAACTTCCGTCCTTCCAGCCATGATCGCGATCAGTTGTTAACCGAGGCAGAGGATGAATTGCGCCGTCGCGGAGCGGTGCGTAATGGCGACCTGATTCTGCTGACCATTGGTGAGCCGATTGGTAAGCCGGGTGGCACCAATACGATGAAGATCGTGCGCGTTGGCGAAAACCGCAAAGCTTGATTTTTAACAGACACTTTTACAGGAACTAAACCATGGCACTCATCTCCTTGCGTCAACTACTCGATCACGCTGCTGAGCACGGCTACGGCTTGCCAGCATTTAATGTCAACAACATGGAACAGGTTCAGGCCATCATGGAGGCTGCCGACAAGACCAACAGCCCGGTGATTCTGCAAGGCTCCGCCGGCGCGCGTTCCTATGCGGGCGAACCCTTTCTGCGCCATCTGATCCTAGCCGCGCTGGAACAGTATCCGCATATCCCGGTGTGCATGCACCAGGACCTCGGCGCCAGCCCTGATGTGTGTTTCGTTTCCATACAGTCCGGCTTCTCCTCGGTCATGATGGATGGCTCCCTGATGGCGGATGGCAAGACCCCCTCCACCTATGAATACAATGTCAACACAACCCGTCATGTAGCCGAACTGGCCCATGCCTGTGGCGTTTCCGTGGAAGGTGAACTCGGCTGCCAGGGCGCGCTGGAAACCGGCAAGATGGGTGAAGAAGACGGCCACGGCGCAGAGGGTGTGCTTGATCATGCCGCACTGTTGACCGATCCCAACGAGGCTGCCGATTTTGTCGCCAAGACTCAGGTGGACGCACTGGCCATCGCCATCGG
>SXRG01000112.1 GCA_005793645.1 Burkholderiales bacterium | reverse complement strand
TTCCTGATCCGGATGCATACGAATGGACTCCGCCAGATATTGATAACTCGCCGCATCACCTGCCACCTTCTCCCCCATGAAGGGTAGAAGCTTGAAAGAGTACAGGTCGTAGAACGGTTGCAGTGGCTTAGCCACCTTGGAAAACTCCAACACAAACAAGCGGCCACCGGGCTTGAGCACCCGCCGCATCTCGGTCAAGGCCACCTCTTTGTGCGTCATGTTGCGCAAGCCGAAGGCCACCGTCACCAGATCAAAATGGCCATCCGGAAAGGGCAATTTTTCGGCATCGCATTGTGCGGTTGCCACAGGGCGTCCTTCATCGAGCAAGCGGTCGCGGCCGATACTCAGCATGGAACCATTGATGTCCGTCAGCCAGACTTCACCCGTCGGACCAGCATCCTTGGCCAGCAAACGGCTGATATCGCCCGTGCCCCCTGCAATATCGAGGATGCGCGCGCCCGGCCGAACCCCGGCACGCAGGCGCAGGAACTGCTTCCAGACCCGATGCAGACCCATCGACATGAGATCATTCATCACATCATAGTTACTGGCCACCGAGTGAAAAACCTCGGCGACCTTACCAGCCTTGGCCGACTCGTCAACGGTCTGGTAGCCGAAATGGGTTTTAGAATTGGACATGGAAATTCCCGTAATCGGCCGGCTTAACGCGGCACGAACCCTTCCGGTGCGCTAAGGCCATCCCCAAAGAAATACTTTTCACACTGCTCCACCAAGTACTTGCGATGCTTGGCGTCGGCCAAGCTCAGTCGATTTTCATTGACGATCATGGTTTGCATGCGCACCCATCCTGCCCAAGCATCCTTGGAGACGACCTCATACAACCGCTGCCCAAGCGGCCCCGGAAAGGGGGGGAAATCCATTCCATCGGCCTCGCGGCCGAGTTTGACGCATTGCACCTTGCGTGCCATGTGATGCTCCTGATGTGAATTGCAAATGGCCAATACCGGCCGATGTTAGCCGATGAAGCGACCGGCGTCACTTCCTCCAAAAGGTGGGGGTCAGTACGATCAGCAGGGCAAGCACTTCAAGTCGTCCCAACAGCATAGCCGCCGTGCAGACCCAGGTCTGGAAGTCGGTCAACACGCCGTAATTGCTGGCGGGCCCGACTTGGCCGAGACCGGGGCCGGCGTTGTTAATGCAAGCGATGATGGCCGAAAAGGCTGTAACGAAGTCTAAACCGGTGATCAGCAGCACGAAGGTCAGCATGGCCACCGTCATGAAATAAAGAAAAACGAAGGCCAGCACCGAAAACACCACCTTGTTCTCGATCACCGCGTTGCCAATCTTGACCGGCACCAAGGCGTTTGGATGCAGCAGACGGACCATCTCCCGGCTGGCCTGCTTGGCCAGGATCAAGGTACGGATCATCTTGACGCCGCCGCCGGTGGAGCCGGAGCACGCCAGAATAGAACTCAAAAAAAGCATCCACATTGGCGCGAAGATCGGCCATTGGCCGAAGTCGGTACTGGCGAAGCCGCAATCCGTAGCAATGGTGATGAGGTTGAAACTGACATAACGCAGTGAAGTGAGGAAGTCCGGATACGTGCCCTGCCACCACAGGAAGGCCGTTACGCCAAGAATGCTCAGGGAAAGCAGGCCCAGCATGTTCATCATCTCCACATCCGCCAGCCAAGTGCGCAGGCTACGTCCGCGAATCATAAGGAAATAGGTGGCAAAGTTACCGGCGGCGATGACCTGGAAGACGGACAGCACGACCTCAATGGGCACGGAGTTGAAGAATCCGATGCTTGCGTCATGCGTAGAGAACCCGCCCAAGGCCATGGCCGCGAAGGAATGGCACACCGCATCGAACCAGCTCATGCCGGCCAGATGCAGGGAGACGATGCAGGCCAGGGTAATGCCCGCATAAACCAGCCACAATGCCTTGGCCGTATGGGCGATACGCGGGGTGAGCTTGCTATCCTTCATCGGACCGGGCGTTTCGGCCTTGAACATGGAGCGACCGCCGACACCAAGCAGCGGCAGGACGGCCACCGCCAGGACGATGATGCCAATGCCGCCCAGCCAGTTGAGCAGGTGGCGCCACAGGTTGATGGAAGGCGGCAGATTGTCGAGGCCACTGTAAACAGTCGCCCCGGTGGTTGTCATGCCGGACATGGTCTCGAAATAGGCGTCGGTGAACGAGGTGTCCAGATAAAACATCAGCGGCAGGGTGGCCAAGGCCGGCAACAACGTCCAAATCAAAACCACCAGCAGATAGCCATCGCGCATCTTAAGCTCGCGCCGATATGGACGCGCCATCAGCCAAAACAAGAGGCCCACGCCCAAGGTCACCAACACCGCCACATCATAGGCATCTCTCGCGGCATCGTGCGTCCACTCAGAGACGGCCAAAGGGAGCAGCATGGACAAGCCAAATACGACAATGACTAGACCCAATACATGCAACAGCGGCAAGATGCGCTGACGAATCATTAGAAAAAGCCTAAACCCACCTGCAACAACTGCTCCACTTTGGGCAGCATGCGCTTGTTAGGTACAAAGAAAATTAGATGGTCCTCGGCCTCGATGACAGTGTCGTGGTGCACGATGATTACCCGCTCGCCGCGGAGCAAGGCACCCAAGGAAACCCCTTCGGGGAGATCAATCTCGTCCAGCCGGCGTCCAATCAGGCGCGAAGAGCGCTTGTCACCATGTACCACGACCTCCAACGCCTCGGCCGCGCCACGCCGCAATGAATGCACCGCCGCCATATCGCCCCGGCGAATATGCGTTAACAACGGGCCTATGGTGGCCTGTGCGGGTGACAAGGCCACATCAATCTCACCGCCTTGCAAGAGGTCTACATAAGATGTGCGGTTAATGAGTGCAATCACCTTCTTCGCACCCATGCGCTTAGCCAGCAGGGCGGCCATGATGTTGTCCTCGTCATCATTCGTGAGGGCGCAGAACACATCCATATCCTCGACATTTTCCTGCGTAAATAGCTCCTCATCGGTGGCATCACCCACCAAGACCAGCGTCGATTTGAGCCGTTCCGCCAATTTCTCGGCATACGCCTTGTTATGGTCAATCAGCTTGACCTCGTAATCCAACTCCAATGCCGCAGCCAAGCGACTACCGATGTTGCCGCCACCCACAATCATCACCCGACGCGCGCTTTTGTCCGCGTTGCGCATCTCTTTCATGACCGCGCGGATATTTTCAGTTGCTGCAAGAAAGAAGACCTCGTCCCCATTCTCTATAACCGTACCGCCCGAAGGCTTGATGCTGGTGCCGCGCCGAAAAATAGCCGCGACCCTGGCATCCAAGGCCGGCAAATGGCGTCGCAATTCCTGCAACTGGTGTCCTACCAACGGCCCGCCTTTCAATGCGCGAACCGCCACCAGACGGATACGGCCCTCGGCAAAATCGAGTACCTGCAGGGCCTCTGGATAGTCAACCAGACGCTTGATGTAAGTGGTCACTTCTCCTTCTGGGCTTATAATATGATCAACGCCCAGGTTATCCGCGTCAAAGAGGGAGGAGTGCGACATGTAGTCGGCCGAACGAATACGGGCGATCTTGGTCGGAACATGGAAGAGGGTACTGGCAATCTTGCAGGCAACAATATTGGTCTCGTCGTTCTGGGTCACCGCCACCAGCATGTCAGCGTTCTCAATGCCGGCCTGGGCCAGCACGGACGGATATGAGGCGTGACCCTGCACGGTACGGAGGTCATAGTGATCCTGCAACCAAGCCAATTTCTCGGAATCCAAATCAATGACCGTAATATCGTTGGCTTCAGAAACCAGACTGACGGCAAGATTGGCCCCTACTTGCCCCGCGCCAAGAATAACAATTTTCATGATTCTTCGGACCCGACGCGCACACCCAGTTTGCGCAACACCCGGTACAGATGGGTGCGCTCCATACCTGACACCTCCGCCGCTTGGCTAACGCCTTTGCAGCGTTTGAGCAAGGCCACCAGATAGAGGCGCTCAAAGGCATTGCGTGCCTCCCTAAACGGCAAATCAAACAGATGATCGAACTCACTGGCCGCAATCTCGGGGGCTCTCTTGATACCCAGGCGCGCTTCGACCTCGCTCTGTTCGATCGTAGATGCCGCGCACGCCATCGCCACGCCATCGACAAAGCTCACCAGCTCATCCAGATTGCCGGGCCAGTTCTGCTCGGCCAGGACCTTCAGGGCGTCTTCGGAAAACAACTTGGCCTCCAGGCCATGTCGCAACGCCGAGGCCTCCAGTGCCGTCTGCGCCAACTCAGGGATATCTTCACGGTGTTCACGTAGCGGCGGAACCCGCAAAGCCGACTGGGTCATGGCGTAATAGATCTCACGCGAATAGCCCTCCTTAGTGGCCAAATTTTCACAGCTCGCGCAGACCAACCGCACCCCGAATTCACGACTGCGGGCCAAAATTAACTGGAGTCCCTTCTGCTGCATCGGGGTCAGGGTTCCGATCTCCGCCAGAAAAAGTAGTCCACCCTTAGCCGCCTGCAGCCAGTCAATCGGACTCTCGGAGAGGACCCGCAGATCCGTCGGGGCATGCCAAGGTGTCCCCTCTACATGCAAAAAACGCGCACAGATCTCGCTCCCGGCGCCCGGCTCAGCAGCAAGAAACAAAGGCACCTCGGTTGAGGCCTGGCGCAGGCGCTGGGCCAGGCCAGTAATCGCCTCACCGCTGCCCAGACCTTCGGGTCTTTCCAACAGCGCGGTCGGCGGAACACGGACCGCCATGGCTCGCTCAATGGCCTCCAACAACGGTCTAAAGGAAATGGGTTTTTCCAGGAAGTCAAAGGCCCCCAAGCGGGTGGCCTCCATCGCATGTTTGATCGTGCCGTGTCCAGACATCATGATCACGGGCATCTTCAGGCGACCCTGAGCCACCCACTCCTTGAGCAGCGACAAGCCATCGAGATCAGGCATCCAGATGTCGAGCAGTACTAGATCGGGCGTCCGCTCCAACAGCGCCGCCCGGGCCTGAGCCCCGTTTTCGGCAAGGCACACATCATAGCCCTCATCCTCAAGGATCTGCTGCAACACATCCCGGATACCGGGCTCGTCATCTACGACCAGTACTTCACTCACGCGTTGTCTCCTCCATCAGGGGCAGCGTGATCGTTATGGCTGCGCCGTGCGGATCGACATTATGCACCTTAATATAACCCTGATGATCGTCCACAATGCGCTTAACGATCGGCATACCCAGGCCCGAACCTTTAGGCTTGGTGCTCGCGTAGGGCTCATACAGGCGAGCCATCTGCCGTTCAGTGAATCCAGGACCGTTATCCTCCACACAAAGACAAACGCCCCCTTCCGCCACTCCGGTGCGAATGACCACCTGCGGCCCCTCAACATGCTCCGTCGCCTCAAGGGCATTCTTAATCAAATTGACCAACACCCGGTTCATCAAACCGCGGTCGGCCGCCACCGCCGGCAGGTCAGGGGCCAGATCCACATGCAGATCGGAATGCCCCGCATACAGGGGCAACACTTCCTGCACCAGTACATTAAGGTTGAGGCGGCCAATCACCGGGGCGGGGATGCGTGCGTATTGAGAGAACTCATCGAGCAGATTGCGAATCTGTTCGACCTGCTGAATGATGGTTCCCGAGGCCTGCTCCAGCAACTTGCGTTGCGTTGATTCAAGCTTGTCCGCCAAGCGATATTGCAGCCGCTCGATGGAGAGCTGTATCGGGGTGAGCGGGTTCTTGACCTCATGCGCCAAACGACGCGCCACCTCGCTCCAGGCCGCCACCTCCTGCACCTTGAGCAAATGCGTAATGTCATCAAAAACTAAGGCGTATTCGGGTGTCTCGCTAGCAGCGATCTGTGTGCCACGCACCAACAAAATATGCTTGACATCCCCCACCGTATATTCGAAATGGGGCTCCTGCCAGGATTGTGCTGTCCCAGGGGCGCCATTCGTTTGGCCATTCGCGGTCACCATGCGCACAAAATTGGCCTCCATCGCATCGCCAAACTCGCGCAGCGCCGAACCTTCCAATCCCCATTCATGCGGCATCAGGCCTTCCAGTTGGCTGGCGGGGTAGCTCAAAACCAGTTCAGCGTGTTCATTGACCAGCCGGACCCTGAACTGGGTATCCAGAGTAATAACGGCCGTACTCAAGCTTTCGAGTAGGTCCTCCAAATACACCTTACCCCGCTGCAGGTGGGCCTCCTTGCGCGCCAACTCGGTTGCCATACCATTGAAACCATGAATTAGCTGTCCGAGCTCGTCCCGACTCTTCAAAATTTCGGGCAGGGGCTCGTAGGTGCCCTTAGCCACCGCACGCTGCCCTTGACCCAGGCTACGCAAAGGCGCAACCCAGCGCTCGGCAAAAATCATGGCAAAGGCCAGTGCCACAAACAAGGACAACAGCAAGACCAGCCCCAGCACCAGGAAATGCATCCACCCCAGATCGCGCGCCTCCCGACGGACTTGAGCCCGATCCTCCTTGGCGCTCGTATCCATCTGATCCAGAAAACTGGACAATTCCTTATCGCCCACAGCGCGCTGAATGTAGAGGAAAAAGGGCATCTGGCTAATGTTATCGGGCTCCACCCGATACAACACCTTCATCTGCCATTCCGTACCCGACTCACGCTCGACGATCGACCAAATGCCACTCCGTGCGGCTCCGACAAAGGCCTCGGCAGGCGGTTTATAGGTCGCAAGCTCATAGCCTGAGCCACGATAAGCCGTTTCCACGCGCCGCGCATCGTAAAGGGCGATACGGTCAATCTTGTGGTCCTGAGACAGTGAGGTTAACTGCGCACTGCGCCGCTCCGGGGCCATCTCGGCTAAACGACGACCAATCCGGCGGCCATCCTCGCGCTGCCCGCTCAGCTTGTCTTCGAGCACGCGCTCACGCAACTCGGTAGCCGATTGCTGCACGGCGTCATATTGTTTTATGAACCAAGTATTAACGCTGTACACCAACAGCAAGCCAGACACCGCAAAGAGGATCAATCCAGGCACCAAGGCCATCAAAGCCAGTTGGCGAAAGGCCCGCAAGATGAGCCCCGAACCAAAGACCCGATTCCGCAGACGGGCGAAAAGACGGATCAACTGCCAGGCGAAGATGGCCATGAATGACACCAAACCCACCACCACCGCCACCATGGCCGAAAGAAAATATTCCTCGCCCCCGGGTATCGTCGTATAGAGCAGCCCAGCGACAACCAACACGCCCAAAAGAATGCTGGCAATAACGGCCTTGATCAAAGGTTTGGCTTCCAGATCTGCCAGCCGGAATCCACACCCAGGCTAGAATCCAGCAAGTTAATCAACTGGAGCGTCTGCGGTAGGCGGTTGGACTCCAGATGCAGACGCAAACGGGCCTCATAGTTTTTTCCACTCTGCAAAGCCCTGTGCCCCACGCCCCACGCCGAGATCGCCCCCAGTGCATTCAACGCGGCCTCTTGAGTGTCAAAATCCTGATGCTCCGTTCCGATGAGCAAGCGGTACTTGTCTGCCCCGGAGCGATAGCTCAGTTGATAGGTGCGTTGTTCGGCAATGAGGTTTTCGTCCAGCCACCAATCGCGCTTCTGAAAGAGTTCAAACTCTTGGCTGAATGACAAGGTGACGCCCCGGCGCAAAGCGTCCACCGCCTTCTTCGGCAATTCCACCTGAAATTGTGCATTAAGCAACAAGGCCCCGTCTTGCCGATACAGTTGCCGTGACTCCAGCTGCACTCCACCCGCCCAGGCGTTAACCCAAGCCAAACTCAAGACGAACGCCAGCATGACGAGCCAGAGGCTACGCCTTACGGAGTCGTGCATAAAAAAAGCCGTCGTGCGCTGCCGCCGGCAACAACTGTCCATCCTGGGCTCCATAGGTCTTCAAAGCCTCCAAAGGTGCGTAACGCGCCTCGGGATGTGTTGCCAAAAAGGCCTCTACCTGATCCTGATTTTCCTGACGAAAAACACTGCAGGTTGCGTACAGCAATGTACCACCGGGGCGTAGTAACGGCCATAAGGTCGCCAATAAACGCGCTTGTGACTTGGCCAGTTGTGCGATATCTGCCTCACGCTTGAGCCAACGCGCATCAGGATGACGACGCACCATCCCCGAACCCGTACACGGCGCATCGAGCAGGATGCGATCAAAGGGGCGACCGTCCCACCAGGCCCCTGTATCGGTAGCGTCAGCAACCCTCATCTCGGCCTTCAGCGAGAGCCGCTCCAAGGTCTCCGCCACCCGCTGCAAGCGGCGCGGATCAGCGTCAAGGGCCACCACCTCTGCCGTATGGCGCTCCAGAATATGCGCCGTCTTGCCGCCGGGCGCGGCACAGGCATCCAACACCCGCATGCCATCCTCGATCTCCAGCAGACCCGCCGCCTGTTGCGCCGCCAGATCCTGAACCGATACCCGCCCTTCGGCAAATCCCGGCAAAACAGACACCGGGCACGGGCGCTCAAGAATGAGCGCACACCCCCCAGCCTTTGAGAAGGCGATGCCTTCCTGATTCAACAAGTCGGCATACTCCATCACTGATTGTCGACGGGTATTGACGCGCAAAGTCATGGGCGGATGGAGCGCCAAGGTAGCCACCATCGCCGGCCAATCCTGCGGCCAATCTCGTTGCAAACGGGCCAGCCACCAGGCCTGCAGATTACTGCTTACCACAGGGTCGGAAGCCGCCCGTGCGCTTAACTCGGTCTTGCGGCGCAGGAAATTGCGCAACACTGCATTGGCCAGCCCACGTGCCCGTGGCGCAATGCGGGCGACGGTCTCAACCGCCTCGTTGACCGCCGCATGCGGCGGTGTCGGGCTCGCATCCAGCTCATAGAGGCCCACCAACAAGGGGCCCAACAAGTCTGGCGGATCCAATTCACGATTAAGCAACTGACTCAAAAAGAAGCGCAAACGGCCCGCCAGCCGAAGGGTGCCATAGGCCAGATCCTGAGTCGCGGCACGCTCACGCCCGGGAGGCAAGGCCTCCATCACCTCGGACAGACTGCGGCCCTCTTGCAAAACCGCTACAACAACCTCGGCAGCCCGATAGCGCGGGGTAGGCATCGTGCATTTCTCCTAAATCAAACCAACCGACTTCCCGCAGGCAGCGGATGACCGGCCAAAAACGCGTCGGCCGTCAAACGCCGGCCCCCGGCCACCTGCACCTCCAAAAGACGCAGAACCCCCGCTCCACAGAGGATAAAGATCCCACCACCCACCCCGGCCAAAACGGCACCCGGCATCCTCTCTCCGTCGTCCACCCGAGCCTCGGCACCAGCCTCATGCCATGCAATCTCAGCCTTCCAAACCTTAAAAGGCTCCCCTTCCAACAAAGTCCAAGCACCGGGGACCGGATGATAAGCACGCACCTGACGCAACAATTCGACAGCTGGCCGTTGCCAGTCAAGCCGCGCCTGCGCCTTATCTATCTTGGCCGCATAGGTTACCAGGCGCTCGTCCTGCGCCTCGCCAAACACCTCACCAGACGCGACAGCCCACCGCAACAATAACTCCACAATGGCCACACCGCCCAACATCGCGAGACGATCATGCAGTTCGCCCGCCGTTTCCTCTGCCCCAATGGTCAGCGGGTGGCGAGACAACATCGCACCTGTATCTAGACCCGCATCCATCTGCATCAAGGTAATGCCTGTCTCAACATCGCCCGCCAGGATCGCCCGCTGGATCGGTGCCGCCCCACGCCAACGCGGCAACAGGGAGGCGTGAAGGTTAATGCAACCGCGAGGCGGAATATCTAGAACAGCCTGCGGCAAAATCAGGCCATAGGCCGCGACGATCATCACCTCGGCAGAAACAGCGCGCAAGCACGCTTGCACCTCAACATCTCGCAGGGTCGAGGGCTGATAGACCGGGAGTCCATACTGAAGCGCCACAACCTTGACCGGGCTTGGCGTAAGTTTCATACCCCGACCAGAAGGACGATCCGGCTGCGTCAAGACCAAGGCAATCGCATGCCCAGCAGCAATCAAGGCCTTCAGGGCGCATGCGGCAAACTCCGGCGTACCCGCAAAAATAAGACGCATCACATGGTTTCGCGATCAAGTTTTAACAGTTTTTTACGGATGCGCATCTGCTTGAGGCGGGAAAGGCGGTCCACGAAAACACGGCCTTGCAAGTGGTCAATCTCGTGCTGGATACAGACTGCCAACAAACCCTCGGCCTCCAGCTCGAAAGGTTGGCCATTCAGGTCCAGGGCGCGTATCCGCACCTGCTCAGCGCGAGTCACCTTGTCATAGATGCCCGGAACCGACAGACAACCCTCCTCGCCCTCCTTCGCCCCAGTCTGACTGACAATCTCCGGATTGACGAGAGTAATCAACTGATTCTTTTCCTCACTGATATCGATAACGACGAGGCAAATATGATGATCCACCTGGGTCGCGGCCAAGCCAATCCCCGGCGCAGCGTACATGGTCTCGGCCATGTCGCCCGCAAGCTGACGGAGCGCGTCGTCCACCACAGATACGAATTGGGCCACCCGCTGCAAACGCGGGTCGGGGAAATGAAGAATTTTGAGCAAGGCCATTGCCGTTTACGATCAGTCTGTATTTAATGTGGGCATTATAGCGGGAGGGCCAGCCCGGAACGCAGCCCACACACAATGCCTGTCAACGCCGAAAGCGAACTCTGGTTGCGCCTAGAAGCCGTGCCCGGTCTGGGCCCGGAGGCTGTTCTGCGCCTTCTGGATGCCTTCGATAGCGTAGCCACCCTCTGTGCCGCCAGCCAAACCACCCTCGCCGCATTAATTGGCGTAACCCGTGCCGCCGCGCTATGCAGCACGGAAGCGGACGCCGCTGTGCGTAGCGGCCTGGACTGGCTAGCCGCCGAGGACGCGCACCTCGTACCAATCACCGATCCCGCCTACCCCAAGGCCCTGCAGTCCGTCCCGGGTTCGCCGCCCTGGCTCTATGTCAAAGGCAATCTCGCCACCCTATCACGGCCCCTGCTCGCCATCGTCGGCTCTCGCAATGCCAGCGTCCAGGGGCAGCGCGATGCCGAAGCCTTTGCTGAAAACCTCGCCGCAAGTGGCCTGACAATCGTCAGTGGTCTGGCGAACGGCATCGATACCGCCGCGCATCGCGGCGGGTTGGCAGGCAATGGCAGCGGGATTGCCGTGGTTGGTACTGGACTGGATCGTGTCTATCCAGCCAGGAACCGTGCCCTCGCGCATGAGATCGCCCACGGCGGGGCCCTCGTTTCCGAGTTCCCCATCGGCACACCTCCGCGTCCTGGCCACTTCCCGCGTCGTAACCGCATCATCAGCGGGCTGTCGCTAGGCGTGTTGGTCATCGAGGCCGCCCTTGAATCCGGCTCTCTAATCACGGCCCGGTTGGCCGGCGAACAAGGCCGCGAAGTATTTGCCCTGCCAGGCTCCATCCATCATCCGCTGGCGCGCGGCTGTCACCGCCTGATTCGCGACGGCGCCAAATTGGTCGAATCGGCGAATGACATCCTTGAAGAGCTGCACCTACCGCTCACCACCAATGAAGACCTCCCAGATCCCGCCACCACCAGCAATCTGCTTGCCTTGCTGGACAACGGACCACTGAGCCTGGATCAACTCCAGGAACGCAGTCGCTTGACGGTCGATAACCTATCGGCCATGCTACTTACGCACGAGCTGGAAGGCCGCGTGGCCTCTCTGCCCGGTGGAATGTTCCAGCGCCTCTACTAATTGATCGCAAACATGTTCGATATCCTCCTCTACCTCTACGACAATTACCTGGTAACCGACCGGGCGCCTGATAACGACCTCCTGTCCAGCAAGCTCAGTGCGGTGGGATTTGATGCCAACGATATCGACCGTGCCCTCAACTGGCTGGAGGCCATGAACCAGCTCTCGGACGCCGAGCCCTATCCGGACAGCCAAGCCACACGTTGCTACACCGCTTACGAGCAACAGCGGCTCGCCATTGAGGGGATCGATTTTCTATTCTTCCTGGAGACCTCCGGTCTGCTGCCTGCCCACGCCCGGGAATGGATCGTTGATCGCGCCCTAGCCCTAGAAGACGCCGAGGTCTCCGCGCAGAAGATAAAGTGGATCGCCCTCCTAGCCATCAACCGGTTGCACGGTCCTGGCGATGCCTTGTGGCTGGAAGACCTGGTGCGCGACGAAGATAATTACCAGCCCACCCTGCACTAATCCAAACCCCCACGAAGGCTACCCGTGAGCAAAAAACTCATCATCGCTGAGAAGCCCTCTGTTGCGGCTGACATCGCCCGCGCACTCGGAGGTTTTACCCGCCACGATGATTATTTCGAAAGCGCGACCTTCATCCTTTCCTCCGCCATTGGCCACCTCGTGGAAATTGCAGCCCCTGAGGAATATGAGGTCAAGCGCGGAAAGTGGTCATTCACACACCTACCCGTTATCCCGCCTCATTTTGACCTCTTGCCAATCGAAAAGACCGAGTCCCGCCTGAAACTCCTGGCCCGCTTGGCCAAACGCAAAGAGGTCGATGGTTTGATCAACGCCTGCGATGCCGGACGCGAAGGTGAGCTGATCTTCAGCTATATTGTCCAGCACAGCGGGATCAAAAAACCGGTCGAACGCCTCTGGCTGCAATCGATGACCAAACAAGCCATCCAGACCGGTTTCCAGGCATTGCGCCCCGCGACCGAGCTGCACGGCCTGCGCGATGCCGCCATGTGCCGTTCCGAATCGGACTGGCTAGTCGGCATCAACGGCACCCGGGCGATGACCGCCTTCAACTCCAAAAATGGCGGTTTTCACCTCACCACGGTGGGCCGTGTACAGACGCCAACCCTGACCATCCTGGTCGAGCGCGAAGAAAAGATTCGCCGCTTTGTCTCCCGCGAGTATTGGGAAATAGAGGCCGAGTTCACCTGCGCCGCTGGCCGTTATACCGGACGCTGGTTCGATAAGGGCTATAAGAAATCCGACGACGACGAGGCCAGCGCCACCCGCCTCTGGGACGCGGCACGCGCCCAAGCCATTCATGATCGCTGCCTAGGCCAGCTAGGCGTGGTTAGCGAAGAAACCAAACCCTCATCACGCCTACCGCCCCTGCTATTCGACCTGACCAGCCTGCAGCGCGAGGCCAACAGCCGATTCGGTTTCTCAGCCAAAACCACCCTGGGCCTGGCTCAGGCACTGTACGAAAAGCACAAGGTACTAACCTACCCGCGTACCGATGCCCGCGCCTTGCCTGAGGACTATGTTGGCCAGATCAGCACCATCCTATCCGGGCTACCGGTGGAATATACGCCCCTTGCCAACCAGATTACGAAAAACGGTTGGATACGCCCAAACAAGCGCATCTTCGACAACAGCAAGATCTCCGATCACTTCGCCATCATCCCGACCGGCACCCCACCCAAGGGACTGAGCGAGATCGAACACAAGCTGTACGACCTCGTCACTCGACGCTTTCTGGCCATCTTCTACCCACCAGCCGAATATCTGGTCACCAGTCGAATCACCCACATCCAGGCCGACGCCTTCAAGACCGAGGGTAAGGTCCTCGTCCAGCCGGGTTGGTTGACAGTCTATGGCAAGGGCAGCGAGAGCGATGAGGACGGCCCACCGCTAGTTCCGGTCACTCGCGACGAAACAGTGGACACGACCGCCGTCGCTATTAAGGCCCATCAAACGCGCCCGCCGGCACGCTACAATGAAGCCACGCTGCTCTCCGCCATGGAGGGTGCCGGCAAGATGGTAGATGACGAGGAGTTGCGCGCCGCCATGGCCGGTCGCGGACTCGGTACCCCAGCGACCCGTGCGGCCATCATCGAAGGCCTGATCACCGAGAAATACCTATACCGCGAAGGGCGCGAACTAATCCCCACCACCAAGGCCTTCCAGCTCTTGATCGCCCTACGCGGGCTAAAGATTAACGAGCTGTGCTCTCCCGAACTAACCGGAAACTGGGAGCTGGAGCTCAAAAAAATGGAACAGGGTCAGCGCACGCGTGCTGACTTCATGCAAGACATCGCCGCCATAACAGAGCGCATGGTGGCTCAGATCAAGGCCCACCAGGACGATGACATCATCGGTGAATTTGCCACCCTGACCACACCATGCCCCAAATGCGGTGGTACGGTTAAAGAGAATTACAAAAAATTCGCCTGTCAGGCCTGCGACTGGAGCACCTGGAAGATCGTCGCTGGTCGTCAGTTCGAGGTCAGCGAAATGGAAACCCTGCTAACCGACGGACGCGTCGGCCCCTTGGTCGGGTTCCGCAGCAAGATGGGGCGCCCCTTCGATGCCGAAATTCGTCTCAACGACGAAAAAATGCCGGAATTTGATTTTGGTGAACCGGAATCCGGTGCGGGTAGCGAGCCCGTCGATCTGACCGGCCTGACCTCACTGGGCCCTTGCCCGAAGTGCGCGGCTCAGGTCTACCCCATTGGCAGCGTGTACGCCTGTGAAAACAGCCTCGGCCCCGAAAAAACCTGTGATTTCCGCAGCGGTCAGACCATCCTGCAGCAAATCGTCGCATCCGAGCAGATGCAAAAACTCCTCACATCCGGTAAGACCGACCTCATGACCGGCTTCGTCTCGGCACGAACTCGGCGCCCCTTCGAGGCCTTCCTTGCCTGGGACCCCAAGCAAGACAAGGTAGTGTTTGAATTCCCACCGCGCGACCCCAAGCGCGGCGCGAGTAAAGGCACGACCGGCGGCATTACCCTGGGCGAACACCCCGCTGATGGCAAACTAGTTCTGCTTAAACCAGGGCGCTTTGGCCCCTATGTTCAGCACGGCAAAATCAACGCCTCTCTACCCAAAGATCGCCCCCAAGACGGATTCTCCCTGGCGGAGGCCCTGGCCTTGCTAGAGGCAAAAGGCGGCAAGCCCACCACAAAGAAGGTTGCCACCCAGGTTACGCCCAAGTCCACCACGAAGAAGGCCAAACCGGCAGTCAAGTCACGCAAGCCCACTTAACCCTTGTCATTCATAAACAAATACTCTGCACCTCTGTCCAACACAATAATACTGTAGTAAATTAGGCGGGTATTAGAAGTGCTCGTCTTTTATTTTATTATGAGGAAAACTCACCATGGCCGTACTAGTTGGCAAGCAAGCGCCCGATTTCACCGCGATCGCCGTCATGGGCGATAACAGCATCAACGAAACCTTCAGCCTGTCCACGCACCTGAAGGGTAAATATGGTGTCATCTTTTTCTATCCGCTGGACTTCACCTTCGTATGCCCGTCTGAACTCTTGGCTTTTGACCATCGCCTAAACGATTTCAAGCAACGCGGCGTTGAGGTGATTGGCGTGTCTATTGACTCTCACTTCACCCATCTGGCCTGGAAAAATACCCCCGTCAACAACGGCGGCATTGGTCAGGTTGGTTATCCCCTGGTTGCCGATATTCGTCACGCCGTTACCCAAGCCTATGACCTGGAAGTGGACCCGGGCGTCGCCCTGCGCGGCTCATTCCTGATCGACAAGGTTGGCATAGTGCGCCACCAAGTGGTCAATGACCTGCCGTTAGGCCGCAATGTTGATGAGATGCTGCGCATGGTGGATGCCCTGCAATTCTTTGAAGAACATGGCGAAGTCTGCCCGGCCGGCTGGAACAAGGGCAAGGCCGGCATGAAAGCCACCACCGCTGGCGTGGCTGAATACCTGGCCCAGCACGCCACCGAACTCTAACTCGGTCTTGGGCAATAGAAAAAGGGGCCATATGGCCCCCTTTTTATGGCATACGCGACGGGTATGTAGTCGGGCTGTGCAGAGTCTCCCTAAGCTTTTTGTGCTTTCCCTACACATCCAAATTGCGCACCCCTAGGGCATTAGTCTCAATGAAACGGCGACGCGGTTCGACTTCTTCGCCCATCAGGGTGGTGAAAATCTCGTCGGCGGCGATGGCGTCTTCGATCTGTACGCGAAGCAAGCGACGGACAGTAGGATCCATAGTGGTTTCCCAAAGCTGCTCCGG
>SXRG01000111.1 GCA_005793645.1 Burkholderiales bacterium | reverse complement strand
GCGACCGGATTTTCGTAACCGGAAAAAATGATAATGATCAGTAGGTTGGAGATCATCACCACATCGATCAACCCCAGCACGATGAGCATGATTTTCTCTTCGGTTAGTGTGAGTGTGCCGACGACCAGGTGTTCCAACTCGACCATGAAGTGGACGACATAGACCAGCTGCGCAATGATTAGTCCGAGATACAGCGGGACCTGCAGCCAGCGGCTGCCGAATAGGACGGTGGAGAGCAATTTGTTGCGGTTTTCGACGGGTTGATTGTTTTCAGGCTTCATTGTTTTGGGCTTCATTGGGTTGAGGGTCAGAGATAGATGACAAGGCAGATAGGACATCCAACGAACCCTGAGGCAAGTATCGCCGGGGCTTTCGCCCCCTGTCAAACGAGAATTGCGCCTTGATACCGCGAAAAGGATAATCGAACGATGTGGGTGTGGGGCACGATTCCCATAGAAAAAATCCCTATGCCGGGTGTCATGGCGTTTTTTAGGAGGCCAGCCTTCTGGCCGATACCGTCGTTATTGACGGGGTGTCCTTCCAGAAATGTGAGCCGGGCTTTTTTGCTATTGCGGCTTTCAGCAACGGAAGTTATGTTTTGCGTTATCGCCTTAACGAGGCGGAGCAACCTGTGAATCAGGAAATGACTGAAAAAATCTGGAAACCGAATGTTGTTGTCGCAGCGGTGATTGAAGACGCTGGGCGTTTTTTGCTGGTTGAGGAAGAGACCGAGGACGGCCTGCGTTATAACCAGCCGGCAGGGCATCTTGAAAAGGGCGAAAGTCTGCTCGACGCGGTGCGGCGCGAGGCCTTTGAGGAGACCGCGCATCACTTTGAGCCGACCGAGTTACTCGGCGTGTACAAATGGCCGCACCCGACCAAGGATATGACCTATCTGCGCTTTGCTTTTACTGGCGTGGTTGGGGGATTTGATCCGACCGCGCCGCTGGACAGTGGTATTTTGCGGGCGGTGTGGCTGACGCGGGACGAAATCGTCGCCAGCCAGATGCGGCATCGCAGCCCCTTTGTGTTGCGGTGTGTGGACGATTATTTAACGGGGCGGCGATTTCCTCTGGATCTGTTGACGGAATATTGATGGCACACATTGTGGTTGGCTTGTCTGGTGGGGTCGATTCGGCTGTTACCGCCTATCTGCTTAAGCAGCAGGGCCACCGTGTGACCGGCATCTTCATGAAAAACTGGGAAGGGGATGATGACGATCCAGATTGCCCGGCGCGCCAGGATTTTCTCGATGTATTGGCGATTAGTGATGCGCTGGGCATTGAGGTTGATTTGGTTAACTTTGCGGCGGAGTATCGCGAGCGGGTGTTTGCCTATTTCCTCGCTGAATATCAGGCGGGTCGAACGCCCAATCCGGATGTGCTGTGCAACGCCGAGATCAAGTTCAAGGCCTTTCTCGAACATGCGTTGGGGCTGGGTGCGGATCATATTGCTACCGGCCATTACGCACGACTGACCGGCGCAACCCCTGAGCGCCGGTTGCTGAAGGCGGTCGATGCCAACAAGGACCAGAGCTATTTCCTCTACCGCTTGAGGCAGGAGCAGATTGCACCGGCGCTGTTTCCGCTAGGCGAGTTGACTAAGCCGGAGGTACGCGCCATCGCTTGTGACATCCACTTGCCGGTGGCAAACAAGAAGGATTCGACCGGCATCTGCTTCATTGGCGAACGCGATTTCCGCGCTTTTCTCAAGCGTTACCTGCCCACCACCCCGGGGTTGATGCAGACCCCTGAGGGGCGTGTCGTCGGCCAACATGAGGGACTTTCGTATTACACGTTGGGTCAACGACAAGGGCTGGGCATCGGCGGCATCAAGGGCGTGCCGGAAGGTGTTCCGTGGTTCGTTGCCGGTAAGGATCTGGCGGATAACCGGTTGATCGTGGTGCAGGGCCATACGCATCCCTTGCTGCAAAGTCGCGCACTCACGGCCAGTCAACTCAATTGGATCGGCCCCCCGCCGCGTGTGGGTCAGCCTTACACGGCCAAGACGCGCTATCGCCAGGTCGATGCGCCTTGCGTGGTTACGGCGCTGGAGGGTGATCGCCTGCAACTGGGCTTTTCCGAAGATCAATGGGCCGTGACGCCGGGCCAGTCGGTGGTGCTCTACGAGGGCGAGGTGTGCCTGGGCGGTGGAGTTATTCTCGAGCCAGACGACATTTGCCATAGGCGGAGTTCGTGATGTTGCCGTTTGAGGAAGATCTGCGTGTTGAGATTGAATATGAACGGGGTACGCTTGAAGGAATCGGCGCACACGCCGAGGCGCGTGGTGCGATCCATGGCCCGTAGACAAACGCCCCGCTTGCGTATTCTTCTTGGGTCGGCCATTGCCATGGGACCTGGAAAGGCGGACTTGCTTGAGGCTATTGCCGCTACCGGTTCAATATCCGCTGCGGCACGGGAAATGGGCATGTCCTACCGACGCGCATGGCAATTGGTTGAGACCATGAACCAGTGTTTTTTGATGCCTTTGGTGGAAACGGCCAAGGGTGGGGCCGGGGGCGGAGGGGCCTACATTACCCCTTTGGGTGAGGATGTCTTGCACCGCTATCGGTTTATGGAACAAAAGGCGGCGCAGAGTATTGCAACAGAGATGGATGCCTTTTCCGCGACACTTTCTGCTACTGAACCTCGATCTTCATCAATCTGATGCTATCTGTTCGTGCTACGATTCGATATATTATGCCGTGCATATCGAAGAAGCTCATGCGCCTATTTTTGTTTGTTGTCATGTGCCTTGCCACTAGCCTGACGCAGGCAGCCGAGGTCAAGGTCGCGGTGGCCTCTAATTTTGTTCAGCCGCTGGCGGCGGTTGCGGCGGTGTTTCAGAAGGACACCGGGCACACAGTGAGCGTTTCAGTGGCCAGCACCGGTAAGTTGTATGCGCAGATTCGCAACGGCGCACCGTTCGATGTGTTGTTATCTGCCGATGACGAGACCCCGGCGCGGTTGGAGGCCGAGGGCCTTGGGGTGCTCGGCAGTCGGTTTACCTACGCGACCGGTGTATTGCTGCTGTGGTCGGCCGATGCGGCTGCCGTGGATGTTGAGGGCCGTGTGCTGAGCCAGCCGGGCAGTGGCAAGATTGCAATTGCCAATCCCAGGCTCGCGCCCTATGGTCGTGCTGCGCAGCAGGCGCTAACGGCGCTCTCGCTGTATGACCATCTCAAATCGCGTTTTGTGATGGGCGAGAATATTGGGCAGACCTTTCAGTTTGTCGCCAGCGGAAATGCCTCGCTGGGTTTTTTGGCCGCTTCGCAAGTGATGTTGAATGGGAAATTGAAGAGCGGTTCGGCGTGGCGGGTCCCGGCGAGGATTTACGCGCCGATCCGCCAGGACGCCATATTGCTGAAATCCGGCGCGAATAACACAGCGGCGCAGGCCTTGTTGCGTATGCTGCGCGAATCGGCCGCGCGCACCATCATTCAGTCTTACGGTTACGAATGAGCCCGGGAGACCTTGCTGCCCTGGTGTTGACGCTGAAACTGGCGGGCATTGTCACCGCGCTGTTGTTGTTGATGGGGACGCCGCTGGCATGGTGGTTGGCGCATACGCGGTGCCGATTCAGGCCGGTGGTCGAGGCGCTGGTGGCGCTGCCCATTGTGCTGCCGCCGTCGGTGCTGGGTTTTTATTTGCTGGTGGCGATGGGGCCACATGGGCCGATCGGCGCGCTGACGCAGGCGCTGGGCCTAGGCACACTGCCATTTACCTTCGCCGGACTGGTGCTGGCCTCGGTGTTTTATTCCTTGCCGTTTGTGGTGCAACCCATCCAGCAGGCCTTTGCTGCAATTCCCAGCGGGCTGATGGAGGCGGCCTCTACACTGCGCGCTGGGCCGTGGGATCGCTTTCGCAGTGTGGCCTTGCCGCTCGCTGCGCCAGGTTTTTTGACCGCCGGCATTCTTGGCTTTGCCCACACGCTGGGCGAGTTTGGCGTGGTGTTGATGGTGGGCGGCAATATCGAGGGCGAAACGCGGGTGGTGTCGGTGCAGATCTACGACCATGTTGAAGCGCTGGAATATGGCGCAGCGCATGGCTTGTCGCTGACCCTCCTGGTCTTGTCGTTCAGCATTTTATTGGTGTTGTACGCACGGCGGCAGCCGTGGCGGTTGTAGCCATGTTGCGCGCCAGGTTTTGTCACGCCTATCCCGGTTTCAGGCTGGCCGTGGATTTGGCCTTGCCGATGCGCGGTGTGACGGCGCTGTTCGGGGCATCGGGTTCAGGTAAGACGACGCTGCTGCGATTGATTGCCGGGTTGGAACGCGCCGCTGACGGGTATCTTTCATTGGGTGATTCGGTTTGGCAGGACGCGTCTGTTTTTCTGCCGGCGCATCAGCGCCCTGTTGGGGTGGTGTTTCAGGATGCGCGGTTATTTCCGCATCTGACCGTGCGGCAGAACCTGGCATACGGGCGGCGGCGTGTGGCCAACACCTCCCTCAGCAGATCTCCCGGAGGACGAGGGGAGGAAGAAATGGCCGAATGGCTGGGCATTGACCATTTATTGACGCGCAAGCCGGATCGATTGTCCGGTGGTGAGGCGCAGCGGGTGGCGATTGCCCGGGCCCTGTTGACTGAGCCGCGCATCCTCTTGATGGACGAACCGTTGGCCGCGCTGGATGCGGATCGCCGCACTGAGATCCTGCCTTATCTGGAACGGCTGCATGCCGAGGCGGACATTCCCATTGTTTATGTCAGCCACAGTTTTGATGAGGTGGTGCGGCTAGCCGATCATCTAGTGCTGCTTGACGATGGAGGCGTGGTGGCCGCCGGTGGATTGATGGAACTGACGACGCGGCTGGATCTGCCGTTGGCGCATCGTCCTGAGGCCGAGGCCATCATCGAGGCGCAGGTGGTTGAACACGATGCTGAGTTCCATTTGACCTGTGTGGGTTTTACGGGTGGCCGACTCTGGTTGTCGTTACATGATGCGCCTGTCGGTAGCACGGTGCGGGTGCGGGTTCGCGCCCGCGATGTCAGTCTGACGCAGGCACCGCAAATCGGTACCAGTATCCTTAATATCCTCCCGGCAGTGTTGATGGACTTGGCCGGGGAGGGCGATAGTCAGGTCGTGATTGGGCTCGATGTTGGTGGGACACGTTTTTTGAGCCGTGTGACGCGGAAGTCCGTCAGCCTGCTGGGGTTGGCGCCGGGCACAACGGTTTATGCCCAGATCAAGGGCGTCGCGATCGTTGAGTAGACCGCCGCTGAGTCGCCGAGGGTTGTGTAGGGGTTGATTTTCGCCGATCTTTACACGACAGGTACGGTGTTTTTGAAGTTGGGTCGTTCCATCAGACGATCAAACAATTCCGATAGGCCTGGATGGGCGCGGCGCCAGTCGATCTCGTCGCTGTAACGCAGGTCGAGATAACCGAGTGCGCAGCCGACGGCAATATCGGCCAATGTGTATGCGCCCTCTGCACACCAGTCATTTTTACTCAGGTCGGTGGCTAGCGCAGCGAGGCCCCGATTGACCTTGTTGATCTGGCGGGCGATCCACTCCGGGCTTTGTTGTGTCGCCGGGCGTTTGCGTTCCATGAATACGAGTGCAGCGGCATCGATGATGCCATCGGCCAAGGCTTCACAGCGTTTGACGGCAAGGCATGGACGCACCTCACGCGGGATGAGCGGATGGACCGGGCTGATATGGTCGAGATATTCGACGATCACACGCGAGTCATAGATTGCCCGCCCGTCCTCCATGACCCAGACCGGCACCTTGCCGAGCGGATTGAAGTCAGGCACATGGGTGGTGGCTTCCCAGGGGACATCGATGATGAATTCGTAGTCGATATGCTTTTCGGCAGCGACGATGCGCACTTTGCGCACGAAGGGGCTGGTCAGGGATCCGATGAGTTTTGTCATGACAATCAGGCAGAGAGGATAACGTCAGCGTGGGGCAGGGCAGCCGTGAGGCGACGCAGGGTTTCATCCCGCCCAAGCAGAAACAAGGTGGCCTCCAGCGAGGGGGTCTGGGCAGTGCCGAACAGCATCAGACGCAGCGGGATGCCGATCTGTCCGAGTTTGAGGCCATTTGCCTTGGCACGGGCTTTGAGCGCCGCATTGAGGGCGTCCGTAGTCCATTCACATGCGGCAAGGTCGGATGAGAGGGCACGGATCGCGTCCAGGCCAGCGGCATCACATTTGGTGCGCAATTCTTCGGCGGTGGGTTCGATCTGCACAAAGAAGATGTGAGTGGCGTCGGCCAGTTCCACCAGCGTACTGACACGTCCTTTCAGCAGACCCATCAGCGCGGCCAGGTCCGGGCCATGGTCGCAGTTCACGCCCATCCGGGTCAGGCGTGTGCGTACCAGGCCGGCCAGGCGATCGTCGTCGGCCTCCTTCAGGTATTGCTGGTTGAGCCAGGTGAGTTTTTCGCCATTGAAACGCGAGGGGGCATGACTGATGTTGGCTGTATCGAACCAGTCGACGAATTGCGGCATTGAAAACTTTTCGTCGTCGCCGTGGCCCCAACCCAGGCGGGCGAGGTAATTCAGCAGAGCCTCGGGCAGGTAGCCGTCTTCCTCGTATTGCAGCACCGACACGGCGCCGTGGCGTTTTGACAGGCGCTCGCCGTCATGCCCGAGGATCATCGGGACATGCGCAAACACTGGCAGCGGCGCGCCCAGCGCCTGATACAGGTGAATCTGGCGCGGGGTGTTGGTGACATGGTCATCGCCGCGAATGACATGGGTGATGCCCAGATCCCAGTCGTCGATCACCACGCCGAAGTTGTAGGTGGGGATGCCGTCGCCGCGCATCAGCACCAGGTCATCGAGCTCGCTGTTGGCCACCGTGATCGGCCCTTTGACCAAGTCGTCGAAGGTGACTGTGCCTTCCTGCGGGGTTTTGAAGCGCAGCACAGGGGCGATGCCTTCGGGTGGTGGTGGCAATGTCTTGCCCGGCTCCGGGCGCCAGCGGCCATCGTAGCGCGGCTTTTCGCCCCGGGCGCGCTGCGCCTCGCGCAATGCATCGATCTCGTCCTTGCTTGCGTAGCACCAGTATGCTTTACCTTCAGCCAGCAACTGCGTGGCGATGGCCTGGTAGCGGTCCAGCCGTTTCATCTGGTAGAACGGGCCTTCGTCCCAGGTCAGCCCAAGCCAGCTCATGCCTTCCAGGATGGCGCGCTCGGATTCCAGCGTCGAGCGTTCCTGGTCGGTGTCCTCGATGCGCAGGATGAACTGGCCGCCGTGACGGCGGGCATAGGCCCACGAAATCAGCGCCGTGCGGGCGCCGCCGATGTGCAGATAGCCGGTGGGGGAGGGGGCAAAACGGGTGCGGATCATGCGAGCTTGTATGGGATGTTTGAGGCGTGTGGGTGATTTTACCCGACAAGGATGCGATGCTGCGTATTGAACATGCAATGCAAAGTAGTTTTGACCGCGATTGCGTTGGCGGTTAGAATTCGTGCCCTCTCCCGGGCGGTTAACTCAGCGGTAGAGTGCCACCTTCACACGGTGGAAGCCACTGGTTCGAACCCAGTACCGCCCACCAAATAAAAAGGCCCGCTACGATATTTCGTGGCGGGCCTTTCGTTTTGAATTTTGCGCTCAGTGGGGATTGACCTGAACATTGACGCGCAGGTTACGACCTGGGTCGTTAGGCAGTACAGAGGTGAATTCGCGGCCATTGTAGCGATAAGTCACGCTATAGCCGGTGAGTCGTTGGGTCCAGTTGTCGGTGACGCGGCAACGCTCAACGGTCTGGCTTGCGCCCGGGTTGTTTTGCATGCGGTCACCGACGATGGCACCGGTGATGGCACCCAATGCAGTGGCAACATCCTTGCCGGAGCCTTTACCGACCTGGTTACCCAAGATGCCACCGGCGATGCCGCCGATAAGTGCACCAGCCGGGCTACGGTCGCCTTGAGCAGCGCTGGCTTGCGGCGTGCTGGTTTCCAGCCAGCAATCGCGTTTCGGTTCGTTGAAGCGTTCATAGATTGGGATGGCAGACACGACCTGAGCATGGTCCATGAAATCGGCGGCGAGGGCACTGCCCATCGGAAGGCTGATGGCGAGCAAGGTAGAGAAAGTGATTTTACTCATGAGATGCTCCTGAAAAATTGTTGATGAATCTTGTTGACCAGTATAGACCGGGTTGATAAGTGAAGTATTAATATTTCGTATCGTCGTGGGGGAGCGCGGTCAGACGAGTGCGCCGGGGTAAAATCGCCAAGCCTCTTCTTGTCCCTATAATCGCACCCATGTCTGATCCCCAATTTATCCATCTGCGTCTGCACAGTGAGTATTCGGTGCAGGATGGGTTGCTGCGTATTGACGAGATACTAGCCCTGGCGCAGGCAGACGCGATGCCGGCCGTAGCGCTGACTGACTTGTCTAATCTATTCGGTCTGATCAAGTTCTATACGGCGGCGCGCAAGGCGGGGGTCAAGCCGGTGGTCGGCTGTGAGGTCTGGATCGACACGGGGCATGCGGATCGTGCGGCGCGTCTGTTGCTACTGGTGCAGGATCGTGCTGGATACCGCCTCTTGTCCGAACTCCTGACCCGGGCGTATCGCGAGAATCAGCAGCGGGGACGGCCGATGTTGCGTCCCGAGTGGTTCGATGCTGGTAGCGAGGGCTTGATTGCTCTGTCGGGCGCGCAGTGGGGCGATGTTGGGCAGGCGATTTTAAATGGTAATGCCGATCAGGCGCAGGCCTTGGCGGCGGCGTGGGCGCGGCGCTTTCCCGGCCGTTTTTACCTGGAAGTTCAGCGTAATAGTCGCCTGGAGTCCGAGCCGGTCTTGCAAGGCGCCATGGCGCTGGCCGCTAGGCTGGATCTCCCGTTGGTGGCGACGCACCCGGTGCAGTTCAAAGATCAGGAGGATTACAAGGCGCACGAGGCGCGGGTATGTATTGCCCGTGGCGAAATACTGGCTGACCGACGCCGTCAGAAGTCGTTTGTTGAGGATGATGCTTTTCTTACCCAGGCTGAGATGGCACGGCGTTTTGCAGACTTACCTGAGGCATTGGCCAACAGCGTTGCCATTGCTCGGCGTTGCAATTTGACGCTGGAGTTGGGTAAGAGCTGTTTGCCTGACTTTCCTACTCCGCCGGGGGTGGGCTTCGAAGAATATCTGCGCGAGCAGGCCCGCACGGGTCTGACCGCACGGATGGAGCGCCTTTATCCGGAGACCACTCAGCGCGAGGCGCGGCAGACGGAGTATGGTGATCGGCTGGAACTGGAACTGGAAACCATTATCCAGATGGGTTTTTCCGGTTACTTTCTGATCGTGGCGGACTTCATTAACTGGGCCAAACAGAATGGGGTGCCGGTGGGCCCGGGGCGGGGTTCCGGTGCGGGCTCGCTGGTGGCCTACAGCTTGGGTATTACTGATCTCGATCCGTTGCGCTACGCCTTGCTGTTTGAGCGTTTTCTGAACTCCGAGCGGGTGTCGATGCCTGACTTCGATATCGACTTTTGTCAGGATCAGCGCTATCGCGTTATCGACTATGTGCGCGACAAGTACGGTGCTGATGCAGTGTCACAGATTGTCACCTTCGGCACCCTGGCGGCGCGGGCGGTGGTGCGCGATGTAGGTCGGGTGTTGGAGTTGCCGTACAACTTTTGCGACCAGTTGTCGAAGATGATTCCCTCGGCGCCGGGCAAGAATGTCACGCTCGACGAGGCATTGGAACAGGTGCCGGAGTTGAAGGAGCGTTACGGCAAGGAAGAAGAGGTAAAGGAACTTTTCGACCTAGCGCGTCGGCTAGAAGGACTGACCCGAAATATTGGCATGCACGCCGGCGGGGTGTTGATTGCGCCGGGCCGGCTGACTGATTTTTGCCCGCTCTACCTTGCCGACAGTTCCGGGGCGGTCGCCGTTTCGCAGTTCGATAAGGATGATGTGGAGAAGGCCGGGCTGGTGAAGTTTGACTTTCTGGGCCTGCGCAACCTGACCATCATTGATCTGGCCGTGAAATATTGCCGCCAGATGGATCCGGATTTTGGCACGGATCTCGATAGCTTGGCCTTTAATGACCCAGCAGCCTACGCGATCCTGAAAAAGGCCAATACGACGGCGATCTTCCAACTCGAATCCGAGGGCATGAAAAAACTCTTGGCTAAGCTGGAGCCGGATTGTTTCGAAGACATTATTGCTGTGCTGGCGCTGTACCGGCCTGGCCCGCTTGGCTCCGGCATGGTGGATGATTTCATCCTGCGCAAGAAGGGCAAGCAGCCGATCAACTATTTCCATCCGGACCTGAAGGATTGTCTGGCGCCGACCTACGGCGTCATCGTCTATCAGGAACAGGTCATGCAGATCTCGCAGATCATCGGCGGCTATATATCGAGGCAAACGGCCTCCCCCCCCCCCTGAGGGGGGGTCCGGAGGGCTCCGGAGGGCTAAATTCTGCCCCTGGGAAAGGCCTGGGAAAGGCCTGGGAACCCCCCCTGAGGGGGGGTCCTGACAGGCCTGGGACAGGCCTGGGAGGCCTAGAATTAGGCCTGGGACAGGCCTTGG
>SXRG01000110.1 GCA_005793645.1 Burkholderiales bacterium | reverse complement strand
GTTACTTCCTCGACAACTCCGCCGAATGGATTCTGGAACTTGACCGCGGCCATGGCATCCCTTGGAAAGGCAATTACTCCTCTTGGCTAGAACAAAAAGAGGCGCGTCTGGAAACCGAAAGCAAACAAATCGACGCCCACATGAAGGCGATGAAGCAAGAGCTGGAATGGGTTCGCTCCAACCCAAAAGCCCGGCAAGCCAAATCCAAGGCCCGTCTCGCCCGCTTTGACGAACTCAACTCTATCGAGCACCAGAAACGCAACGAAACCCACGAAATCTTCATCCCCGTGGCCGAGCGCCTAGGCGACAAAGTGATTGAATTCAACGGCGTATCCAAATCCTTTGGCGACCGTCTGCTGATTGACAATCTCAGCATGCAAATCCCACCCGGTGCCATTGTCGGCATCATCGGCCCCAATGGCGCGGGCAAATCGACCCTGTTCAAGATGATCACCGGCCAGCAACAACCCGATTCCGGCAGCATTGACATCGGTTCTACCGTGCAAATGGCCTATGTTGACCAGTCACGCGACTGCCTTGACGGCAGTAAAACCGTGTTCGACGAACTCGCCGAAGGCCGCGACATCCTGCAAATCGGCCGTTTCGAGATGCCCAGCCGTGCCTACATTGGCCGCTTCAACTTTAAGGGTGGCGATCAAGGCAAGCAGGTCGGAAACCTCTCCGGCGGCGAACGCGGTCGACTACACCTGGCCAAAACCCTGATGCGCGGCGGCAATGTTCTGCTCCTAGATGAGCCGTCCAACGACCTCGATGTCGAAACCCTGCGCGCCCGGGAAGACGCCCTGCTTGAATTTGCCGGCTGCGCACTCGTCATCTCACATGATCGCTGGTTCCTCGACCGCATCTGCACCCACATCCTCGCCTGCGAGGGTGATTCACAATGGAGTTTCTTCGCCGGTAACTATCAGGAATATGAGGCCGACAAGAAGGCTAGACTGGGCGAAGAAGGCGCCAAACCCAAGCGCATTCGCTACAAACCGATCACACGCTGATTCGTTCCCGTTCAACGCCCCCAGCGCCACTGATCCTTCTGGCGCTTCATGCTCTGTTCCTCCTCCTCGATGGAGCTTCCCGTGGAATCGGGCGGACAGCCTTCGGGGGCCTGAGAACGGTGCTTACGGGCCTCCGGAGTCGGTGGCGGTGAGACGCCATTCCACACAAACGGATTCGTAAACGCTTCCGGCTCCGGCAAACAGTCCAAATGATAGCTAGGCGGCCAACCCGTCTCATACGGCAAGAAAGAAATGGTCTGCTCGAAAATCAGCGGTTTTCCATTAGGCGTGGGCGGTAAGGCTGGCAAGGCGCGAATAGCCTTCCAGGCAAGCTTTGCGGCTACCTCGGAGGTCGCCCAAAGCTGTTCAATATGGGCGATCTTGCCGTCCGGCCCGATCTCGATGCGAAATCGAACCTGCCCTTGATCGGGCCCTGCGACCGCAGTCCCCATCATGCTACGCACCTGTTGCCCCCACGCGTGTCGGTAACGCTTTCCATTCCTGGGCGCGTATTTCGAGGCAAGGGCCCATTCCTCGGCTGAAGGTGCAGACGGCGCTGCCATAAAGGCGGCCCCAGATGCCTGTTTGCGGACCTTGGCGGGTCTGGCCAAAACGGGGATCGGCTCGACAGGCACCACGACCGTCATCATCGGCACGGGGACCTCCGGCGATGGTGACTGTTTTCGCCAATCCGCCACAAACAGACTGGCATGCAGCGCCAACGACAGGGCAAGCGCAACCCACAGGCCTATCGACAATTTAATCGGCACAAAAACTTTCAGACACACCACCAAAGCGGATCGAGAGGTTCATCTTCATCTGTGTCATTCCAAGAAGAAGCGCGACTCTATAATCCTCGGGACTGTTGGCCTATCCCTCATAAGTACCATTTTCAAGCAGAACACAGTAGTTACACGCCCTCACACAGTCACAGCCCCCTCAAACAGGCCACAACCTAGCCCATTCCTGCTGACCCCCTTTATGTTCCCCCCTGCTCTGCCTGCCCAACACCTCATCCGCCCTAGATCTGAACTCCCAGTCCGTCGCTCCTGGCATTTACGCCTACATCGGTAATTCCGGCATGCAGGTCTTTGACAATGAGGGTTTGAACGCCAATACCAGTTTCATCGTCACCGATGCAGGTGCGGTAGTCGTAGAGAGTGATTCGACCCGGAAGGTCGCCAGCACCAAAGTCATCCTTCCCGCCCGTACCTTCAAGAGAAGGAAGTATTGAATCTGGGCGAAACGCCAGAAGATCGGCCCCGGTTTATTACGCCACCAGGCGTTGTCGCAGTTGGTTCAAAACCATACGCACGGGTGCGGGCATCTGCGCCGTCAAGGCCTCAAAATCCACACCATCGAGCAGATTCTTGGCCGTCAAGCCCAGATCCGTGTCGCCCTCGATGCGCAGGCGACGATTGAAAAACAGGGTGTCCGGATCTTCCAGTTGCAACGCCAGTCGCACAAAATCCTCGGCGCTGGCGCTGAAGGTAACAGCAGCCTCTGTAACCTTGGCGGCAGCAAAACCAGACGGTCCCACGCGAAATCCGGCAGAAACCCCAAGGTCCAGGATGCGGATAGCGAAGCTACGGCCATACATTGGCGTCCAATCCAATTCTTGCAGACCGCGCCAGGCGATGCGATTCAGCCCCAGGCTCAAGGCGTAGGAAACCGGTGCCATTGGCAGATGGGCTATAAAGCGAGACAAGTAGGTTGGAACGGCAGGCAGCAACATGGGAATCCTTTAATTCAATGCTTCATCGGGTGCGTAATCCAAACCTGGACGGCCCAACCAGTAGCCATCACAAGGCTTACCGGGCATCAATCGTTGTAATTGAGCGGCAGCCTCCATCGGCACGAGTGCATTTTTGCGCAGGGTGTCGAACACACCCACCACCCGGCCCATGTGCTGCGACTGCGGCGACAGGCGTAGATAGGTGACGCCCAAGGCACGCGCCTCATCTGTACGGTGTGCGAGAGTGTGAATCTTGGCCGATTGCGTCTGAATGCCGTTCATGGTCAAAAACACCTCATTCTCGCGGGTTTTAAGGTCCAGCCCGTCGGGATGATCAATGCAGCGGAACTGGCAGTCATCCTTTTGCAAATTGTAATGGCGAGCGGTAAAACAACGCGCAGAAAAGGCCAGCGGCAGGCGACCATAGCTAAACAGCTCGGTTTCCATCCCTTCCGGCACGATCATGGCCTTCAGCATGGCCTGCGGCATCTCCACCGGTGGCACCCAGCGCAGCGCACCGGCCTCGTGTAACAATGCCAGGGTATCGGGGTTGTACACATTAAGCGCAGGACCCGCGACAAAAGGCATGCCGGCCTCGGCGCACAATCGCACAGCACCGAATTCGTTAGCCTCGACCTTGAATGCGCCGTAGGCAACAATCTTGCGCAGCGCCTTGAGGTCGGATTCGGACTCGATCAAGGTTTGCGTGGACAGCACCACTTCCTTGCCCGCGTCACGCAAGCTTGCAGCCACCTCCAGCCAGTCGGCTAGGCGTAGCAGATGGCGGCGTGAACACACAGTTTCGCCCAAATACACCACATCTACCGGCCAGGTAGCCGCCTCAGCATAAAACGCCAGAGTATCTTCGCGCGACCAATAATAGAGCAGCGGCCCAAGGGTGAGTTTCATTTCAACACCTCACTTCCATGGTCGGTTGTAAGCACCCAATGTGTGCATGCTGCCTTCGGACACCTTGGTCAGTTGCGTCGTCCAGTCCGGCTGAATGTGGAATGCGTCAGGATTGCGTTTCACCGCATCAATAGCCGCGCGCCACACCTGCGTCACCTGCGCGACATAGGCCGGGCTGCGTTGGCGGCCTTCAATCTTAATGGCTGCGATCCCTATCCTCAGCATCTCCGGCAACATCTCCATGCTATTCAGACTGGTCGGCTCCTCCAACGCGTAATAGGTCTCTCCCTGCACAGCAAAGCGGCCTTTGCACAGAGTCGGATAGCCTGCCTTTTCGTGGTCGGCATAGCGGTCAATGAGAATGCCGTTGAGCCGGGTTTCCATGCCTTGCGGCGTTTGTTGCCAACGCACCGCGTGGCCAGGCGAACAAGCGCCAAAGGTATTGGGTGAATCGCCGCACGCGTAGCTGGACAATAGGCAACGGCCTTCCACCATCACGCACAACCCCCCAAAACCGAACAATTCAATCTCTACCGGGCTGTTGCGAATTACATTCTCGACCTGCGCCAGAGACAGCACGCGCGGCAACACGGCACGCTGGATGCCGAAGCGTTCACGGTAAAAATGGATTGCCTCGTAGCTCGTAGCCGAACCTTGCACCGACAAATGCAAGCGCAATTCAGGATGGGTCTTGCAAGCGTAAGCCATCAAGCCAGGATCGGCGAGGATAATGGCGTAAACGCCCAACTCGGCTGCCTTGTCCACGGCAGCATGCCAGCGTTTCAGCGTATCCGGCTGCGGATAGGTATTGAGCGCCATCAGCACGCGACAACCGCGTTCCTCGGCATAACGAATACCTTCAGCCAAGGACTTGTCGTCAAAATTGAGGCCCGCAAAGTTGCGTGCGTTGGTGTTGTCCTTGAGACCCAGATAAACGCCATCGGCGCCATGATCGACCGCCGCCTTCAGCGCCGGCAAGCTACCAGCCGGACAGATCAGTTCTAGCAATGGATGGGTGTCAAGCAAAGGAAAACCTCTTACACACAACAAAAAGACCGCCTATTTTACTCTGCATCCCTATTTGAGGATTGACGGTCGTCAATGAACATTAGACGCATCCCCTGCATCGAGCGGAATAGATGACCTCTGTCGGTTTTCCCGTTTCTGATTCGCTGCAACCCACACCGCTGCCTCCAGGCGGCTATGCAGATTTAGTTTGCGCAACAGGTGTTTAACATGCACCTTGACCGTTCCATCGCTGATGTCAATCTCGCGGGCAATCTGCTTGTTGCTCTTGCCTTGAGCAATATAATCAAGGATGCGCTGCTCCTGCTCGGTAAGGCCAGCTTCATTGGGTTGGCGTGGAGTGTCTTGTGAACGCATGGCATGTGCCAAGAGCTGGGTTAACCGCTCACTGAGGATGACATTACCGGCGACCACTTGTCCTAGCTTTCCGCACAACATATCCGGATCCATATCTTTAAGCAGATACCCGTCAGCACCAGAGCGCAAGGCCGCTATTAGGTCAGCCGCATCATCCGATACGGTTAGCATTACCACCCACGTGTCAGGGCTGCGGGTTTTGATGACCTTTAACACCTCCAACCCGCTTATGCCATGCATGTTGAGATCCAGAAGGATCAAATCCGGATTCAGGTCCGTAACAAGTTGCAGACCTTCAACCCCCGAAGAGGCCTCGCCCACGATCTGGAAACCCTCGCAATCGGAGAGGAGTTGTAACACCCCACGCCGAAACAAAGGGTGATCATCTATCATTAGCAGAGTAGTTTTCATCCGAATTTCAGTTCTTAAGGTTTCTAGTGTCGCTGGGCGTAAAGGTCAGCGTGACACAGGTTCCAACGCTGGATTGGCTGTGAAAATCGATTCGACCGTGTAGGGTGCGTGCCCGCTCTTCCATGATAGTCATTCCATAATGGTGCACTTCGGCTGCCCTTGTAATCCCCACGCCGTCATCCTCGACCGTCATAGTGATCTCGCCGCTTTCCTGGTGGTGCAAATGTATCTGAATACCTGTCGCCTGAGCGTGGTGCATAACATTGGAAAGTGCCTCGCGGACGATATGCAGGACATGAATTTCTTCATTCGGACTGAGCTGACAGCCCCCTATATCGACATTCAGTTCAATGGGCAAACCACTGCGATCAGAAAACTCACTGGCCGTACGTGATAAGGCTTGGGCCAAGGTCCCCTCCTCTATCTTCATACGAAACGAAGAGAGCAATTCGCGCAATTGCCGATAGGCGCTGTCTAGCCCCTCCCGCAACTCTTCCAGAATATTTTCCATCTGCCCCGGAGCAGATTGGTTGCGCAAGATATTTTTCATGCGGCTGACCTGTATCTTCATGTAGGCCAACGATTGAGCAAGTGAATCATGCAGTTCCCGGGCGATTACTGCGCGCTCTTCCAACAAATCCAGCCTGCGGTTTTTGTTGATTTGCTGCTCGGCGCCGATAGCAACGCCGATGTGGCGCGACAGCGCCTCGAGCAGTTGCACCTGCCAGGGCTCAATCTGGCGCTCCGCCGGAATGATAAAGATAAGTACACCGTACTGGTGTTCGGTATCGGCCAGCGGCAGGGTGAGGTGGCGGCGGTAGTCGCAGGCGATACTCACCCGAGTCTGGTTAGTGCCGTGGCACCAGAGGCAATTGGCCGTATCGCATGAGTGGGGCTCGTCCTTGGTCAGAGTCGAAGCGATTACCTGGCCGCTGTCGCCGCCGTACTCGCCTAGGCAAATCAGACCGTGACCCAAATCGAGCAGCACCTCGATGTCGCGTAGCAAGGCGAGCCAGGTCTCCCTGTCGGGCGGGGCGCCGTGCAGACGCGAGATGGAGTGGTAAAGCAGTTCCAGTGACTGGTTGCTGCGCGTCAATTCTGCAGTCTTCTGCTCAACTCGCTCTTCCAGGTTTTGATAGACCTTGTAGAGATCCTCAGCCATGAGGTTAAAGGCGCAGCCCAACTGACCCAGCTCGTCCGGGCCGGTATGCGGGGTGCTCACCGACAGGTCACCCTGACCGACACGGCTGGCCAGGGTGAGCAGGCCACGTAGCGGCTGCACAAACTGGGTGTAAATAAAATGAATAGTAAGCATCACCACCAACACAGTGAGAATCAACGCCACACCCAGGACTAGGCGCATAACTAGGATCTTGGCCTCAGTGGTCTCTTCCAGGCGTTTTACCAAGTGATTGATACGATCCACAAACTGACCAATCTCGGCCAGCAGAGCAGCGCGCGCGCTGGCATCCTGCGAGGCGGGGCAACCATCAGCCAGTGTCTGGAAGCGTGGACGGATGTGTTCCAGCCATTCACTGCGGATCTGGTGATAGGTGAGTGCTGGTTCAATATTCGGGGTGCGCGGCAACATTGCTTGGATGGCAGGGCTCTCCAGGGTGGCCTCGAAGCTACGCATCGCCTCGGTCATACGCGCACCGCTGCCACCACCTGCGGGTAACGGTGCGGCCAGATACATGCTAGCCATTTGCCAACTTTGTAAACGCAAACTACCGGCACGATTGATGGCTTCGCCACTGCCTTGAGTGGATTCCGCCACCAATCCGGACACCGTCATACCCAATACCGCCAGCAGGGCAATAGCGACAATGGCGCCACCCATGCGCAACAGCAGCGAGTTCTGCAGCGTTTTCCAGGAGAGGGTTCGGATGGATTTCATAATAATTGGCTTGCTCGGGTACTCCTTGTAATCCAGATACGGCGAAGAGGAAATACCCACAACGCGCCAGGGTTCGATCAGATTGCAGACCACCCGCAACAAAAAGCAAACAATATCATGCAGTTGAGAGACTACCCAACCACCTATTTATGGGTAGATCACCGCACTATTTCTTCGCCCACCCAGCTTGCGTCACCCTTTATGGAGTCGGAGACTGCGCCCCTAACAGTTCAGTCAATGTGATCTTTTAAGCGGATAACACCATGACGCCTCGTTCGCAACAACAGCTTTCAGTGCTCGTAATGAGCACTCTGGCCTTCACGGTGTGTTTTGCCGTGTGGATGATGTTTGCCGTTATTGGAATTCCCATCAAGGCCCAACTCGGGCTCAACGAGACCCAGTTTGGCATCCTGATCGCCACACCGGTGCTCACCGGCTCATTAATTCGCCTACCGCTGGGCATGTGGACTGACAAGTTCGGCGGCCGCATCGTGTTCTTCTTTCTGATGCTGTCCACCGTCGGGCCGATCTGGCTGATGGAATATGCCACCGAGTTCTGGCACTTCCTCACCATCGGCCTGTTCGTCGGTCTGGCCGGCGGCTCCTTCTCGGTTGGCATCGCCTACTGCGCGCGCTGGTACGAAAAAGAGCGTCAGGGTATGGCGATGGGCGTGTTCGGCGCCGGCAACTCTGGTGCTGCGGTCACCAAGCTGGTCGCCCCCGCCATCGTCATGGCCTACGGCTGGACCATGGTGCCTCAGGTCTACGCGGCGGCGATGCTGGTCACCGCCATCCTGTTCTGGTTCTTCACCTACGACGACCCGGCGCACAAGGTGCCGGCGCACGTCACTGTGCGCGATCAACTAAAGGCGCTGAAAGACCCCGTCGTGTGGAAGTACTGCCAGTACTACTCCATCGTGTTCGGCGGCTACGTCGGCCTGGCCTTGTGGATGACCAAGTATTACGTCACCGAATACGGCTTCGACCTGAAGACGGCGGCGCTGCTGGCTGCGGCGTTCTCGCTACCGGGCGGCGTGCTGCGCGCGGTGGGCGGCTGGATGTCGGACAAATGGGGCGCGCATCGGGTGACATGGTGGGTGCTGTGGGTGTCCTGGATCTGCCTGTTCATCATGTCCTACCCGGATTCCGAGTTCACCGTGAAGACCGTGACCGGCCCGCAGACCTATCACCTGCATCTCGGCCCCGAGCTGTTCACCGCGTTGCTGTTCACGGTGGGCGTGGCCTTCGCCTTCGGCAAGGCCAGCGTCTTCAAGTACATCTCCGACGAATACCCGCACAACATCGGCGTCATCTCGGGAATCGTCGGCCTGGTCGGCGGCCTCGGCGGCTTCCTGCTGCCGATCATGTTCGGCGCGCTGGTCGACCTCACCGGCATCCGCTCCTCGGCTTTCATGCTGATGTACGGCGTGGTCTGGGTGTCGCTGATCTGGATGTACGCCACCGAGGTTCGCAAGCTGGACCTGATCAAGAAGCCGGCGGTTGCGGCGGACACGCTGGAATGAAGAGAAAAAACGCGATGGATGATTTCTTCCATCGCCTGAATGCAGCACGGCGAAATCCAGGCTGTCCAACTTAAGTCAAAGGAGCAATTGGCATGGCAAGACTACCCAGATGGGAACCGGAAAATCCGCAGTTCTGGAAAGAAACCGGTAGCGCAATCGCGTGGCGCACCTGCGCCATCACCACCTTTTCGTTGATCTTTTCGTTCGCGACCTGGTTCGTGATGAGCGCGGTGGTGGTGCGCATGCCGGCGATCGGCTTCAAGTTCACCACCATGGAACTGTTCTGGCTTGCGGCCATCCCGGGTCTTGCCTCCGGCATCCTGCGCTTGATCCATTCCAACTTCATTCCAGTGCTGGGCACACGGCCGGTGGTCAGCATCTCGACCATCATCAAGGTGCTGCCGATGATCTGGCTGGGTTTCGCGGTCCAGGATCTGAATACGCCCTGGACCACATTCATGATCATCGGCTTCCTGTGCGGCATGGGCGGTGGCGACTTCTCGTCCTTCATGCCTTCCACCAGCATCTTCTTCCCGAAACGGCTGCAGGGCCTGGCCATGGGCATCCAGGCTGGCCTGGGCAACTTCGGCGTTTCCATCGTGCAGTTCGTGGCGCCGTGGATCATCGGCTTCGCCGCGATCGGCACCATCGCTGCCGGCCCGCAGGTCTTCACCAAGGGCGACGTGGTCAAGGGCGCGATCACGCTCACCAAAGGGGCGTGTACCAAGGATCCGGCCACCAAAAAAGATGTGTGTGTCATCACCGATGTGGTGGTCAACAAACCCGAGCTGGCCAGCGTCATCGAAGTGGTGAAGGACGCAAACGGCAAGCTGAAGGATGTCGTCCTGCATGAGACCGACACGATCAAGGCTATCAAGCCGGACGTCAAAAAAGACGCCAACGGCGTGATCACCGAGGTGGTGACGACCAAGGGCGTCAAGCTTGACGTGGTGCGCAACCCCGCCGGGGAAATCACCGACGTGACCTACAAGAACGTAGTCAAGAAGGGCATGTGGCTGCAGACCGCCGCCTTCATCTGGGTGCCGTTCCTGGTGGTCGCCTTCATCCTCAGCGCCCTGTTCCTGCGTAGCGTGAATGTGCCGGCGCGCGGATTCAAGGGACAGTTCGAGATCCTCTCTTCCCGTAACCGGGCGCGCACCCATACCTGGAACTGCACCATCACCTATATCTGCTCCTTCGGTTCATTCTCCGGCTACGCAGCCGCCTTCCCGATGATGATTAAGACCATCTACGGCGGCTTCGACGGTGCACCGGACCCCCTGGCCTACGCCTTCATGGGCCCGCTGATCGGCGGTGCGGTGCGTGCCTTGACTGGTGGCATCTTCGACAAAATCGGCGGCAGCAAGGGCATGCATTGGACGACGCTGGGCCAAATCGCCGGCGCTGTGTATCTGGTGGTAAGCGGCGCGCTTACGCCGACGGGTATCGAACAGTTCCAGGGTTTCCTCTACGGCATGCTATGGATCTTCCTGATGACCGGCATCAATAACGCGGCTACCTTCCGCCAGTATCCCATCGTATTTGCCTACTCCCCAGCCAAGGGTGCGCAAATGCTGGGCTGGACGGGTGCCTGGGCAGCCTTCGGCCCGTTCGTTTGGACCTCGCTGGTCGGTATGTCCATCGAGAAGACCGGCAACGCCAATCTGTTCTTCGTCGGTGTCGCCTGTTTCTACGCCTACTCTTGGCTAGTGAACTACTGGTACTACACCCGCAAGGGCGCCGAGCGCTTCGACTACGGCAACTCCGGCGGCACCTGGTGGGACAAGCTGAGCGATATCGAAAAGGACCACATGCGCCAGATCGATCTGCACAAGGCGTGATACCTGAATCGGGGAAGACGTTGAACATGACCTTCCCCACCCGATCCAATATTTAGAACCAAGGTGAATTGATCGATGGATCACCCGGATGCACTAGTCAACGCTATAGGCATGCTCTACGGCGCGATATTGATTTTTGCGACCTTCATTCGCAGCCGTTTTACCGAGGCGATGCGCATTGATGCCTTATTTATGAAGGAATGCACCGAGCGTACCCGGCCAATGAATCTTCTGGCCGGCCTTCTGATAGCAGGTTATGCCATCTATTCGCTGTTTTTCAGGTGACGGATTGTCCGTCTGTTTTCAAGATTGAATGGGGCACCTGCCCTAGGAATTAAAGGAGTCAACAATGAGTCACTTTCTCGACCGCCTGACCTACTTAACCCACTCCCGGGAACCCTTTTCCGGCGAGCACGGTGTGATGACTATCGAAGACCGCAAATGGGAAGACGCCTACCGTAACCGTTGGCGCCACGACAAGGTCGTACGTTCCACGCACGGCGTGAACTGCACTGGCGGCTGTTCATGGAAGATTTTCGTCAAGAACGGGCTGGTTTCGTTCGAAATGCAGCAGACTGATTACCCGCGCACCCGCGAGGACATGCCTAACCATGAACCGCGCGGTTGCCAGCGTGGCGCGTCGTTCTCGTGGTATCTGTACAGCCCGCACCGCATCAAATACCCGATGATCCGCGGCCGTCTACTCGACCTTTACCGTGCCGAAAAGAAATCTGGCAAGGATCCGGTCGAGGCTTGGGCCGCGATCCAGGCCGATAATGCCAAGCGCGACAAATATGTGAAGGTGCGCGGTCTGGGCGGTTTCGTGCGCACCACTTGGGACGAGGTGCTGGAAATCACCGCCGCCGCCAATATTCACACCATCAACAAGTGGGGCCCGGACCGCATCTACGGCTTCTCGCCAATCCCGGCCATGTCGAGGAGTTCCGATGCCGCAGGCAGCCGTTACCTATCGCGGATCGGTGCCGCCTGCGGCTCCTTCTCCGACGGGTCTTGCGACCTACGC